>NZ_QTNF01000050.1:0-34043 GCF_003603455.1 Bacteroides sp. AM37-9
GTTGCTCAGGTACTTAAAAAAAATATTTTATAATAGTGTTGCGGAATTAAGGGATATATACTTCTATTTGAATGACGACAAATATACACGCATATTCTACGCCGAAGCAAAGCGACTTCCAATGCCTCGCTATAAAAACAAAGAAGAATACGTAACAGGAAATAGTACAACTAACAACCCGTCTGGAGGAATACAACGCTATAAATTAGGATTCCACGGTGATGAACATCTGAACAATAATGGAATGTTTGCATATATTGAGAATAAATCGATTGAAGAATGGCTTAAAATCATCAACGATAAAATATTGAATGAATATCCTAATGATTCACCATTGATTTTAACCAATAAAATAAACGAATATACCTCCACCCATACATATGAAAACCATGAAGGATATTTTACAATGTATCATTTCTGGATTGACTTAACAAGAAATTGATTACAGAATAGCTTATAAAAAACGTGTTGTATTTTGGTTAAATGGAATATTTTTTTCACATTTGCACAAGCATCGTTCTTATAGCGAGCAAAACGATAAAACATAATCGTGTGCTAAATCATGTGGATTTCCAAATGGATGAAACTATAAAACGGTGATAATCAACAGAGATAATATAATAATTCTCTTGCTGCTGGCAATAAATGTGAAATTCTATATTTTGTAAATATGAAGAAGAGTAGCTATCTTTCCCTTCAGTATTCTCCATGAGCAAACTACTGCAAAAGCACGTAGCAAATTAGTGGGATAAATCATGGGATATGCTTGAAGCTAAAAATATAAAGTTTTAAATATCAGCATGGTAATTCCTATTGGAGAATCCCAGGCGGATCACCAAGAAAATCCCTTGATAATCTTAAGTTATCAGGGGATTTTTCTTAAAACAATATTTCCAATCCTACTCCCGCAAAAATTGGCTCAGTCTGAAAATTTGGGAGATTTGATTCAGGGCAATCACATCCTTAAAAAAAGATTCATTCCGGTGCGGATTTGAATTAAATATTACATAGTGAAAAAACATCTATCATAAGTATCATTCATTTTAATAATTTTCTCATTATCAAAAGAATAAGTATGACAGATAGCTTTTTAAAAAGGTATCTATCATACTTTTATCAGCAAAAATAGGTAAGCGTCTCGGCGATGCCGTCCCCCCCCCTCAAAAAAAATAGAAGTAGCATCTCCTCTTTATGTTTCGATCCTACTTCTATTTTCTTTCCATTTGTCCGGCAATAAATTTCTATATACCTTTATGTCCGTATTTGGTGGTAGCTTTGCCGCTTTATTGATTACCTCCGTGATATATTCGAAGGTATTTATTCCCTGCATTCTGCATGAACAGGCCAGCGAATAAAATAAGGCACCTCTTTCCGCCCCCTTATGGCTTCCAAAGAAAAGGGAATTTCTTCTGGACAGTGATATATATCGGTTGTACCGCTCGACCAAATTATTGTCCAAGTAGTAATATCCTTCAGTAAAGATGCCCTTAATGGCCTCCCATTGCGAGAGCATATAGTCAACCGCTCCCGCCATCTCACTTTTGGGAAGCAAGTCAGGCTTACTCTTTATCCTGAGCAGTTCCCGTTTTATTTCGCTGAGTATCTGCGGCGCATACCTTTTCCGGTGCCTGAGGTTATCCTTGTCTGTCCATCCCTGTCGACCAACACAGTGTTCATGTTCTTTTTGATACAGCTTGTTCGTCAGTTCAACGATCTTTTGTGCTTCCGGTTCCTCCTGTACCTCAAGAAACTTCCTTTTGACATGCTGCAGGCAGGCGATTCTTTTAATTCCCGGATAGGCGTCACTTTCCAATTTTCTATACGGACTGTATGCGTCACTTTGTACTGTCCCCTCATATTCGGAAAGAAGGTCAAAAAGCACCTTCCCGCTACGGGAGCCATTCTCGTAGAGGTACAGTATCAATTTCTGCTTGACCGCGACGGCCGCCCAGATATACCCCTGCCTTACCCCTTCGCCTCTACTGTTCTTCTCTTCCACAAGGACTTTGTGGTAACTTTCATCACAACAAAGATAAGAGTCTTCAAGCACGGCCATTCTCAACGCCCTGTAAAGGTTTTCCAACACTTCGGCCGCTCTGCCCAGCAGGTGATGCGCGGTGGGCTTTTCAAGCTCAAATCCGCTTTCACGGAAGAAGCCGATAATCCGCTCCACACTCATAGAGTAGATATAGCGCAACTGGCATAAACCCGCTACAAAAGATCCGTCGTAGTTTGAGTTAAGGAAAGGTGCCTGGGGAGCGGAACCGCAGAAGACTGTTCCGTTTAAGCTATAAATGTTTTGCCGGTAGACAAGCTTTTCAAATTTCGGAGGAGTGTAGACATAACGGATAGAATCACGGTATCCCATGAATTTGGCAAGGGATATGCTGAAAAGGGGATGTTCGGGATTGACTTCGATTACCTTCTCTTCCAGTTCAAAATGCTCCTTGCGTTTGGATTTATTGTTTCCCCGCTCTTTGGGAGAAGGGCATGGACGGGAAGGAGACGTCTGCCGGACCGCCTCCGCTTTACCCGGTACCTGCTTTTCAGACTCGTTGCTTATAAGTTTGCCTAAGCCACGACTGATGTTCTCCTGTTTTTTCAGTTTACCATTTTTCAAGGTCAACGCCTCTTCTAATGAATGGACACTTTCGGTTAATTGCCGGACCTGCATCGTCAATTCGCAGATAAGCAGCTGCCCATGCTCCTCACGCCTGGCAGCCGCTTCAAGCTGTTCTTTTAAAGATCTGATTTGATCCTCCAGAAGTTCTATGAGTCGGTCCTTTTGCATGTGTCAAAGATAAGAAAAAAGAACCGGAAGACAAAGAAATCAGCGAAGTATTTGCAATATAACATATTGATATATAGATTATTATATCAGCATATCACTTCAACCGGAACCGTTTCCTGCATTTGGCAGACCGGAGCGAGACGCCCTGCATTATCAAAAGAAAAGTCTTCCATGAGAGCTCATAAGACCCTGTATCGGGATTAAAACGGGCAACCTCAAAGGTACCTTCTTCCAGTCGTTTCTGATAGAGAATAAAACCGTCCGTATCCCACCGCAAAATTTTAACCATGTCACGTTTGCGGGAGAAAAACACAAATACATCACCCGAAACGGGAGAAAGGGACATGTCGGACTTGACAAGCCGGTAAAGCCCGGTCATGCCTTTACGCATATCAACATAATGTTGGCACAGATAATAATGCATGCCATCGGTTAAAGCAAACATGACTCTTCCTCCTGAATTTTACTGTTATAACGGTCGATAAAACGGCTGACGCTAAAAGAGCTGCCTTGCTTGATAGAGATAGTCACTCCGTCAGGGAAAGTGATGGTAACCCCGTAAAGCATATCCGGAGAGGAGGAAGGGGAAGAGCAGACCGGAAACAAACGGCTGAAAGAGGATGCAGGCTCTTTAGCGGTGGCGACGGAAGAGGAGGGACGCAACTCACGGATACTGATGCCGTGACGGGAAAGCCAAAGACACATACCATGGTAGTTTACATGTCGTTCACAGCAATAACTACGAAGAGTTAAGGCAGGAGAAGAACATAAACAGGATTTATAATCCGATAAGGTACGGGTGTACAAGTCATGTGCAGTCATAAGATGTGTTTTTTTATTATGACGCAAAGCTAAAAGGAAAAATTAAGATAGAAAATATGGCATCGTCGAGACGCTTACAAAAATAGATTATCTATCATCAGCAAAATAGCCGAATAAAGGCCCTATATAGATAAGATAGCTTGTTTTTGTTGCAATGAACCTGTATAAATCCGATGATCATGGCTTAATAATCCAACTTTAACGGTGATAAGTTTATAGCCCACGTATGTAGGCTGTACAGCCTACATACGTAAACCGTACAGCCTACAGATGCGGGCTGTATAGCCTGCATACGTGGGCTATAGACACATCACCGCTCCCAATAGATTATTAAGCTGCCAAATACAGGTTGTCGTCCTATAAAACGTGCATTCTTATGCTTTTAAATGGATAATCTCACCTAATACTACACTAAAATAGACAAAGTATAGGCATGATAGATAGCTGTTTTTTGCAATAAAAGTATGATAGATATCTTTTTTAAAAGCTATCTATCATGTTTATTCTTTTGATAATGAGAAAATTATTAAAATGAATGATACTTATGATAGATGTTTTTTCACTATGTAGCATTTAATTCAAATCTGTGCAGGAATGAATAATTTTTTAGGGATATGGCTGTGTCCTGAACCAAATCCCCCAAGAATTACAACTGAGCCCAAAATTTTACTAGTACCATATAAGTTCACAATCTTTTATTACACATCTCTTAATCTTGCTATTTTCAATAGAAGATTGTACTTTTGTCATCATTTTATTAGTCAATATTTTATACAAATGATCTTTATACACAATTTATTTCTCATTCTGGGACGTGGAATAGGACAAGTGATGTTTCAGAATAATGCGCTATCCGGATTATTAATGCTAATTGGAATATTTCTAAACTCATGGCAAATGGGCATACTAGCAGTCTGCGGTAATATAATAAGTACACTGGCCGCCTATTTTTCGGGATATAAGTATGATGATATTAAAAATGGATTATACGGATTTAATGGAACTTTGGTAGGTATAGCAGTTGGCGTATTTCTTCAATTATCAGTAGGAAGTTTAATCATGTTGATTATCGCTTCAGCCCTTTCCACATGGATTGCCTATTTTTTCAGTCAGCAACGTTTGCTCCCTGGCTTTACTGCTCCTTTCATTCTTGCTGTATGGGGAATGTTGGGAGTTTGTAGCTGGCTTATACCAGATCTGCTACCAGTTTCTGATACGGTTATTGATACCACACAGAATATTAATTATTTCCAAGCCTTCTGCTTAGGTATAGGGCAAGTCATGTTTCAGGGAAATACAGTTTTATCCGGATTATTTTTCCTTATAGGCATTTTGATTAATTCTCGGAAAGCAAGTCTCTATACTATCTTAGGAGCACTTCTTCCTATTCCCTTAGCCATTTTACTTGAAGTGGATACTACATACTTAAATGCCGGTCTAATGGGATATAATGGCGTATTATGTGCCATAGCTTTAGGAGGAACGAGCTGGAAAAATGGCGTATGGGCAGGATGCTCTGTCTTACTGTCCACCGTATTACAGATTCTAGGAATGAGTTTGGGTATCACTACCTTAACCGCTCCCTTTGTTATATCTGTATGGATCATACTAATGATACAAAAAGTAATAAGGACACAGAATAACTAAATTAGCCTTCAAATAAAATTTTGTGATATTTTTTTCAAAGAAAAAGATATTATCTTGTCACCCGAAATAATTGCCTTTGTGTTGTGAACACTACACCATAATGCAGTAAACTTAAAAATAGTATCCAAACTCCTTGAATTAAAAAGAGTTTGGATACCTCAACATTTACAGTAGAAAATATTATTTATAAAGTTTCAATCAGCTCTTAGTTATGCTTACAATATAAAGGTGATAATTACCCATATAAACAACAGACAGAAGTGTATCACATAATTATGATAACATCATCTCATATCTTTTCACCCACAATCAGCAGCAATTTTTCATTTTCCCCTCTTAAAAACTTAATTTCTTCTTTCAACCAATCTATTTCCTTATTTTTTGAAGAAATCAATTCAGCTATCATTGCATCAGGAGTATAATTACGACTGATAAAATTCAATATCTTGGAGATATTTATTTCTTCTCTTTTTTTAAAGTTTCAAATTGCTCCTTTTGTTTATCCAACAGCTTTTCGAAAATCTCAATTACCTGTTCAACAGGAAAACTATTAAAGGTCTGATTATTACCTGTATTACTGACAGCACTTTTAACACCGCAATTCTCGTAGAAGTTATTCGTATTATACAAGATTGTCTCTTCATTAAAATTCTTCAGGCCATCTACAGTAACGCCTAATGCTGAAGCAATCTCGCCTAATCGTTCATCGTCAAACTTCTCTGTTTGTTCTATTTTCGAAACAGCCTGTTTCGTTATACCTAACAAATCACCGAGTTCCGCTTGAGTCATTCCCCGAAGCCGACGCACCCGTTCAATTTTTCTTCCCAGATGAATCGTATTTGTGTACTTTTCCGTTTCCATATTCCAGTCTGTTGATTATTTGCCCTGCTTTATGCACTCTCTTAGAATCTCTATTTTCTCCTGTTCACTTTTCAACAAGCGCTCATACAGTTCAACCACCTTTTCAAGAGGATTAATCTGTTGCGTATGAGCTGCATAAACAGTTGCTGTTGCTCCCGGAGAAATGGTAGCATCTTTATAATTATTAATATTACAAATGGCTTTTTCAACATCAAAATCCTTGATGACATCAGTAGATATTCCCAAGACTTCAGCTATTTTTGTCAACAGTCCGTCTTCTATTTCATCTTGTTTCTCTATTTTCGAGATCTCCTGCTGACTAACACCCAGATCAGAAGCCAACGCTTCCTGTTTCATACCCAGATACACACGGATTCTTTGCAGATTGCGACCGACATGCCTTTGATTCACCTTGTCTTTTACTTTAATATCCATATCATTGTTGCTTTAGTAAATACATTGAGACAAAGATAATGAAAATAAAATTCGCAACTACATATCACCCTTTGAAAAAGACAGCTTTCTATCTGTTTCTCTTTTGAATATAACCTAATTAGATCTATTTTATCCCGGTCTTTATCATTTTTATCTACTTCTAAAACTTTACTACTGTAAAGTTTACGACGGGTAAAGATTTAATCAACAACAATATTACCTTATAAAATCAAATATACAACAGGTAGTAAGAAACAACTCTGTCCTGATAAAAGTCAACTTTATTTTTTTCAATCCCCAGTTCTATATGCATAATTTTGCCCTGTCAGTTTTTTTACTGACATGAATCGTGGCGCCACATTCAAAACAGTAACAGAATAATGTTCAATTGGCATTGACATTCTGAACAATCATCATTTAACCAATAAAATCTAATAGCCTATGGGGTAAGTAAAGTCATTACAGTCGAAACATAGCTTTAAATCATCCTGAAATTTAGCTATCCAAAAACAAATTAGTAAACATACAATTAAACAAAAAGCATGAAATCATTTTCTGATAAAACAAACATAGGGGAGAATAATCCCCTAAAGACTGTTTATAGAATGAATTTTTACCTATTATTCCTATTAATAGGTTCATTATCGATACTTGGATCAACACGGGCTTATTGCCAACAGAGCAGAACGATCTCGGGTGTAGTGAAAAACTCTCAAGGAGAGACGATTATCGGAGCGAATATCGTTGAAAAAGGTACCAGTAACGGGACAATTACGAATGTAGACGGACTATTCACACTGCGCGTATCGCCCAATGCAATATTAAAGGTATCTTATATGGGATACACGGAACAGGAAGTCAATACACGCAACAAGAACAAGCTGGAAATCATACTGACGGAAGATGCCAGACTGATTGATGAAGTAGTGGTGGTAGGATACGGATCGGTCAAAAAACGGGATTTGACGGGGGCGGTAACCTCCGTCAAAAGTGCGGAAGTACTGGCCGCTCCTACCAATAATGTGATGGAAGCCCTTCAAGGCAAGATACCCGGAATGGATATCACCAAAACTTCGGGACAGGTAGGAGGTGATGTCACTATCCTGTTACGTGGTTCACGATCTATCTATGGCAGCAACGAACCGTTGTTTATTATCGATGGAATCCCCGGCAGCTATAGCCAGGTCAGCCCGTCGGACATCGAGAGTGTAGATGTATTGAAAGATGCTTCTTCCACCGCCATTTATGGTTCTGCAGGAGCAAACGGTGTTGTCATCATCACCACAAAAAGAGGAAAAGAGGGAAAAGCGACCGTAAACTTCGATGCTTATTACGGATTCAGCGGTTCACCTAACTACAGGCATGGAATGACGCGGGATGAATGGGTCACCTACCAGCAAGAAGCCTATAAATATAAAAACGGTGACTATCCTACCGATATGTCCGCCCTACTGGGGAAACAGGATTTTATAGATGCATACAACGACGGCAAATGGATAGACTGGATAGATGAAGTGTCGGGCAACACGGCTACCACACAGAAATACAGTCTTTCGGTCAGCAGTGGCACTGAAAAGACAAAATTATTTGCTTCGACTTCCTACAATCGGGAAGAAGGTTTACTTAATAACGAAAATCTGAACAGATATTCGTTACGCCTCAACCTGGATCAACAGATATTTTCATGGGCAAAGGTGGGCTTTACCTCCAATTTAGTCTACCGGGACTTGAACTCCGGTGTGAAAAACACATTCACCAAATCTCTCTCCGCCATCCCGCTGGGTGATGCTTATACCGAAGAAGGGGAGATCAATCACGAATACATCACAGGACAATATTCCCCGATGAGTGATTTTATAGAGAACCAGTATGTAGACAACACACGTTCTACCTACCTGAATATGAGCGGCTATGTCGAACTAACTCCCGTCAAAGACCTGACTTTTACCAGTCGTGCCAATGGTACGTTGAATCACTCACGCCGCGGGCAATACTGGGGAGAGAAGTGCAATGCCAACCGTCCGTCTTATGCAGGTTCACCGCATGCTTCCATCACCAACAACAATGCCTGGAATTACACTTGGGAAAATATTCTCGCATACAACACAACCATCGCCAAAGACCATAATCTGGGAGGTTCACTGATTACTTCCTGGAATAAGAACCAGTCGGAAAGCAGTATGGCTGCCGCCAGCGGTCAAATGGTAGATCAATGGTCTTTCTGGCGACTGACATCGGGCACTTCCCAACATGTAGAATCCGACTTCGCACAGACGCAGAAAATGTCTTTTGCCTTCCGTCTGAACTATTCATACAAGGGTAAATACCTATTTAACTTCTCGACCCGTTGGGACGGTGTTTCACAATTCTCCACCGGACATAAATGGGATGCTTTCCCCGCAGGCGCACTGGCGTGGAGAATATCGGACGAAGCATTTATGGGAAAGACACGTAGTTGGCTGGACAACCTGAAATTGAGAGTGAGCTACGGCATCACGGGTAACTCGGGAGGAACCACCGCATACAGCACCACAACACAAGCATACGTATATACCGCTTCGGGAATTTCCATTAATGGGAAGATTGTTCCTTTCACGCAATACTCCGGTACCTACGGTAGTTCCGATCTCGGCTGGGAGAAGTCATACAACTGGAATGTGGGGTTGGATTTCGGTATCCTGAACGGTCGCATTGACGGATCGGTAGAATGGTTCAAGACAACCACCAAAGGATTATTATTCAAACGTACATTGCCCATCACCAGCGGTCTGACCGGATGGGGATCGCCTCTGGCTATCTGGCAGAACATCGCCCAGACCAGTAACCAAGGTGTGGAAGCAACGATCACTTCGCACAACATACGGCATAAAGATTTCACATGGAACACCACTTTATCCGTCACCTGGAACAAGGAACAAATAGACGATCTGCCTGACGGTGATCTGATCGCCGAAAACCTGTTTGTTGGTGAACCGATTAAAGCTATTTACGGATATAAATATACCGGAATTTGGGGAACCGATACTCCACAGGAAACATTGGATGCCTACGGCGTAAAACCCGGATTCATCAAGATAGAAACCTTAGACCAGAAAGGCGATGGAGGTGTGCATAAATACAGTACGGAAGACCGGCAAATTCTAGGACATTCCAATCCGGACTGGATCATCGGATTCAGCAATTCCTTCACCTACAAGAATTTTGATTTATCCGTCTTTGCCATGGCGCGTTACGGACAGACAATCAACAGTGACCTGCTCGGTTATTATACCGCCGAACAGAGCGTAACCAAGAATCAACTGGCAGGCGTAGACTACTGGACAGAGGATAATCAAGGAGCCTATTTCCCCCGTCCCGGAACGGGAGACGAACAAAAAACCGTATATCCTTCATTAAGAGTGCGCAACGGCTCCTTCATTAAGATTAAGAATATCACGCTGGGATATACACTACCCGTCAATATTTCCCGCAAAGTTTTAATGGAGAAATGCCGTATTTATGCCACAGCCTACAATCCGTTCATCTTTGTAAAAGATAAGCAGTTGAAAGATACTGATCCCGAAACCAACGGTTCGGATGCATTTCCTACCTACCGGCAATTTGTTTTTGGCGTTAATTTGACATTCTAACAAAAGATTATAATCATGAAAAGGATATATATAAAATTCATATTTTGCAGTGTGCTGTTCTCGGCCTTATCTCTACATTCCTGCACCTTGGAGGAATACAACCCGGGCGCATTTACCAAAGAGGCTTTGGCTACTTCCATCGATGGATATGAAACCCTGATTAACCAGTGTTATTTTGCTATGGAAAGGTTTTACTACGGTTCTGCGGACTGGATGTCACTGACTGAAGGCGACACCGATCTTTGGACGTATAAAGCCAACGAATCAACAAGTTACACACAGTGGTTCTGGTTTTTCGCAGGAACATCACCCAATACGACTTACACCAATAATTGGTGGAACGGGACGTACGACGGTGTGGGAGCCTGTAACGAAGCTATCGCATTAGGAGACAAACCTCCTTACACCACGGAAGAGGAGCGGAATGCCAAGATTGCGGAAGCCCGTTTTCTTAGAGCTGTCTATTATTTCAATGCAGTGGAACAATTCGGAGCAGTGACAATGCTCACAGAACCGATAACAGCGGAAACACTGACTTACTCCCCCACCCGTACCGATCCGATGACTATCTATCAGGAAGTAATCCTGCCCGATTTAAGATTCGCATCCGAATGGTTGCCAACAGGTACGCATGCAACTACTACCACCCCGACGAAGAAAGCCGCTCTCGGTTTTCTGGCTAAAGCCTGCTTACAGACGTACGAATATGGAAGCACCGAATATTTGCAGGAAGCTCTGGATACAGCCAAAAAATTGATTACCGATTGCGAAACTGGCGGTGGGAAATACAATACGTATATGTACCCATCTTATAGCGAAG
The DNA here is from genome assembly GCF_003603455.1 of Bacteroides sp. AM37-9. NCBI lineage: Bacteria > Pseudomonadati > Bacteroidota > Bacteroidia > Bacteroidales > Bacteroidaceae > Bacteroides > Bacteroides sp. AM37-9. The sequence goes on from NZ_QTNF01000050.1 coordinate 11,006, forward strand.
TATTCAAAGAGAGCAATAACTGGGAAAACAAAGAAGCTCTCTGGAAACATCGCTGGTATGCAGGAGCAGACGGTCACGGATCAAGCAACGGAAATTACAAGCTAAATCGCAACGATGAGTATTTCTTATGCAATATCAATAAGTTTGGTGCTCGTGAAGATAATCAGGAGACACGCCTTACTTGGGAAGGCTCAATTACCGGTATCTTTATGCCCACACAGCATTTGTTGAGTTTGTATGTACAGAAAGACGGAACATTGGACCCCAGATTTCATGAATCGTTCACTACTGAATGGAACGCGAACAAGAATTACACGTGGGATGAGAGTGCCGTACATATGTATGACAAAGAAGAAACCGTCATTGGCAAAGCTCTGAATAAAGGTGACTTAGCCATTAAGTTTATCATGCCCCAGGACATTGATTATGCTACAGAAAAGCAAAAAGAACATATTTCTGATTACTTGCTGATTGATTATCACCATGTATATAGTAATGACAATAATAACGTGAACATGAATTATGCTTATACAAACATCACAGGCAATTACAAGGATGACGGCACAAACGAGAACCAGTTCCGCTACTATTATCCGTCACTGAATAAGCATAACAGCAGTAATTATTATGTAGCCAATGCTTCCAAACAGAGAAACGGTAATCTGAATGCAACATTTATCATGCGTATGGCAGAAGTTTATTTGATTGCGGCAGAAGCTGATATTTACCTGAATGGTGGTGCAAATGCAGCCGGTTATATCAACAAGGTTCGTGAACGTGCCGGAGCAAATCCGCTTACAGGGAGTATTACGGTGCGTGATATCTTAGATGAAAGAGGCCGTGAACTTTGCGGAGAATATTGCCGCTTCTACGACTTGAAACGGACAGGAATGTTTAAGAACTCGGAGTATCTGGAGAATACTCATCCGGACTTAGCACAATTCTTTCACCCGAATTATGCATTACGTCCCATTTCAACTACATTTACTGCAACAATCACCAATGGCAGCGAGTATCAAAATCCGGGATATTAAGTAGGAATTTCAATATGTACAGGTATTATGGAATCAATCTTGGCACCTGTACATTATTATAAATTAAGGAATGCTCCCTGTCTCGTTTTGAGATGGGGAACATATTTTTCAAATATGAGAAAAACAAGGTATAGATTAATTATATCGAAAACTGTTTGCTAGTCAGAATAAAGTCTCTACCTTTACAGAGGATAACCATGCCACTTATTAACGGCTATTTTAAACCGCTTATGCCTGTTGAAAATGAAAACAGCTATCATATATTATTCAAAACATGGAACTACCGAGCGAGTAACACACCTTATCGGAGAAAAGTTGACTAATAAAGTTGACTACATCTCATTAAAGGAGTGTCCGAGACCTGATATCCGAACTTACGATCGAATAATTCTTGGAACAGCTATTTATGCGGGCTCTCCAAACCGAAAAGTTACTCAATTCTGTCACAATAACCAACCGTTATTAGAGCAAAAAGTAATAGGGTTGTTCATCTGTTGTATGAACGAAGAACAAGAAGCGGAAGAAATGAACAAGGCTTTCCCGGAGTTCTTACAGAGATTATCGATTCCCAAAGCCATTTTAGGTGGTGAGTTTCAGTTTGACAAAATGAATTTCATCGAAAGGTTTTTAACGAAGAAAATAGCGAAAGTAAACTCTTCTGTTTCGAAGCTGAGATATGATGCCATAAATGAGTTTACAAGTCAGATAAAAGATAATCATTTATGGTAACTTCTTGAGTTATCTATTGAGCAACTTTGTATTCAAATAATAAATAGAATGGCCGTATAAGAAAACTTCTTTCAAAAGAAGTTTTCTTATCTATTTAAGACAATACCTATAATCGCAATCTTTTACTTTTACGAATCCATTACTTAACAATGTTCTTATGGATAAAACATTAGCCTCATCAGGGTCAGCCAATATCTCTTTCCCTCCTATTTCGGCAATTTCCCCGATCAGCTTCTTTACAATAATCTTCCCGATGCCCTTACCCAAATATTCCTCTTCGCCTATGAGATAACCTATTTCAAAGACTGTCTCTTTCTCATCGACAGTTTTTCCGTAATGTTCCGGTATATATTCTTTTTCAAAATAACAATCCAAGTATAAACAAAAGCCAATGGCTCTATCATTATAATAAACAATGAAATGTTTCATATAATGATATTGGGTATTTCTATTATTTACCTCATCCAACCAAGCCATTTTATGTTCTTCTCCGTCAGGGCAGAACCATTTATAAATATATTCTTTAGCCAACCATTTACTGAAAATGCCTACATCTTTATCACGCAAAGGCTTTATTGTGATCTTATCATTCTTAATATCCATACTTTTTTGTGGTGAAACGCCAGCCTCTTTTATAAACTCCATAAATCCAACTATCTGAAATACAAAGATATAATTTTCAATACAATAAAGAAGAACTAAAGGATATTTATAAAGCAACTCATGTCCACAGATATCACAACAAGAAAACGAATGACCAAGTATAAAGAATCTAAAACAAACACAAATGTCGAAATCATACGTTGGGAATCGTACATGATTACTTATATTTGCGTTATCGAGCAACTTATTAAGAACCGGATGATATGTTAAAACGGATTAAATTTCAAATTCTGTAGAAGTGTACATCCCAATAAAATACTAAAAAGGCAAGAACATGAAACTTTGGAAATATAGTGGAACACTTTTAACAGCAACAGGAGTCATTCATACCATTTATGCGTTATTTCTTGGAAAAGAAGCTTTTACGGAAATGCTTAACAATGGATTAATAGACTCTATTGGAGAAAATCATAACCTGGGCTTTGCTTTCTGGTTCCTAATCTGCGGAATAATACTTATTCTTTGGGGAGAGACACTTCAATACTATATCAGAAAAGAACAAAAACCGGCACCTTTATTTTTAGGTTACTTCATTCTACTGTTCACCATAATCGGTTGCATAGTCGAACCAATATCCGGTTTCTGGCTTTTCTTACCGCAAGCACTTATTATTATTTATTCAAACATGAAAAAGCAGTGAGAAGCATCATCCATAGCGAACTCAAAACCGAGTGCAGTGCTTAAATGCAACTTATTAAAATCCCATAGCATCTTTCACTAAAACCATTTCTTTATGAGAGGTCAACTTCTCTAATAAAAGCAATGCAACCCCGTATGATGTTTGAGGACAATAAGAAGTTATGATATTATCATCCACCACGATGGGAGAATTTACGATAGTTGCTCCAAATCCCTGAAGCACTTTCTGTTTATGAGCACCTCTAAGATGATAAGTTGTTGCTTTCCGACCGTTCAACACTCCACTTTTCCCAACAGGCAAAGCTCCCACGCAGACTGTTGCGATCCATTTCTTTTGTGAGTCAAACAGTCGTATCAATTCCAGAAGTTGTTCATTATATGCCTCCTCATAGAATCCGAATTCTTCAAATCCGCCGGGTATCGCAAGCGCGTCATATTCATCTGCAGACACTTCATCCATGACTTTATCCACCAAAACAGGAACATTGAAAGAACTAATCACTTTTTGATTCAAGCCACAGGTCACAACATCTATTTTACAATCAAAATCCGTCTTTGCCCATCCCATAACATCTATAAAAGCACTAAACTCAATCGTTTCAAACCCTTTAGCAAGGAATACCAATAATTTCATAATCAAATTAGTTATATATTAATAATATAAGAAACAGCATTGCACTAAAAAGAATGTGAACTAAAATCACCTTCATTCTTTCCTATAATCCCCTCTTTACCTCACCTTTTGCAGCCTCCCAACCAATCATTGCAGTCTTGCGAATCTCTCCCCAATGGTAATTTCCCAACTCACCGGAAGCACGAATGACCCGATGACACGGAATAAGGAAAGCTACGGGATTCTCACCAACAGCCGTTCCAACAGCCCGACAAGCTCTCGGATTATTGATTCCTGCGGCTATATCTCCGTAAGTAGTCAATCCACCGACAGGAATTTTCAGTAAGGTTTCCCATACCTTTAGTTGAAAGTCGGTACCTTTCAGATGCAATTTTATTTCTTTGAGTTTACTCCAGTCCTGCGTGAAGATAAATAAAGCATTTTGCTGCACTTCATCCACAATCGAGGTAAACTTTGCATTAGGAAACTTCTTCCGTAAAGAGTTAAAAGCCGCGTCATGTTCGTCTGCAAACTCCATACAACAAATACCTTTATCGGTAGACGCAATGAAGATTTCACCGAAAGGACTTTTGGCAAAACTGTAATTGATAGAAAGACTTTCACCTCCGTTTTTATATTCGCCCGGCGTCATCCCTTCTATATTTACAAACAAGTCATACAATCTGCCCGTACCGGAAAGCCCTGTTTCCTGTGCCGCATCGAATAAAGACGCATGAGTTTCATTCAAGATTCTCTTGGCATATTCAATACTAGTATATTGCAAGAACTTCTTAGGGCTAACTCCCGCCCACTCCGTAAACATACGTTGGAAATGCGCCGTACTCAACGCCACCTCCCCGGCAATCTCATCCAATCCCGGTTGCCTTTTAAAATTCTCCCTTATATACCCGATTGCCTGTGCAATGCGTGCATAGTCAAGCGTTTTTTGCTCATTCATAACAGAGGTTTGCCATTTAATTCCAAATCCAGCAACCGCTTTTTAGCAGGAAGCCCGCCACCATATCCCACAAGAGAGTGGTTGCTGCCGATGACACGATGGCACGGAGCAAAAATAGAAATAGCGTTCGCCCCGTTAGCGGCAGCAACAGCACGGACAGCTTTCGGCAAATCGAGTTGTTTTGCCAGCTCACCGTATGACACAGTCGAACCGTATGGAATCTCCAACAACTTATACCATACACTCTTCTGAAACTCCGTACCAACAAAAAGCAAAGGCACCTCAAACACAGTCCGCTCGCCATTGAAATATTCATCCAACTGGCTCATCGCCTCCAGTATCACATCTGATGTACTTTTCTCATAACCAGCTTTCAGCACTTTCCGCAATCTCCTGTCTACGATATCCCTATGACTTTCAGCCGCCCAGTCACAAAGACAAAGCTTATCCTCAAACGAGCCAAGCATCAAATCACCACAAGGAGAATGATAACGCTGTATCTTAATTACATTCGTTTTATCTTCCATACTTCCAAAGATACGTTTATTATATTTACAGTTGAAATAACAGCTAATAATATTTTCGTTTTTACACTCGCACTCTCATTTCCAATGCCGCAAAATTACTACACGCATCACTGATAAACGACCCGAAAATTGCTGTTTTTACGTAGAAAAGACAATCCCCCTCCCACTCCTCCATACAATCAATCGTTCTCAATATACTTTATCACCCGGCAAGGACTGCCGACCGCCACACAATTCTTTACCATCCGATTCAATATCCAATTATTTTTTATACATGATTTACTCTCACACCCTCACACTTTCCCTGCATCCCCCTATTCATCATCCTTTCAGTGATGAGGGTAAGAGTGAGGGTAGGTGAGGGTAACTTTTTACCCTCACCCTGTCTCGTCCTGATTGGGTTGACAAAGCCCCCTTTCACACCACCTTTATCAATTACTCTACTTTCATCAAATGATAAAGCGTCCCTTTACGAGACTTACGGCAAGGAATATTCAGTTTTTGAAGTGCACGCCCAAACTGTCCTACCTTATTAATAGCCAGTTTATCCCGTGTTTTCGTCTGTAAATAATTCAAAATCTGCATGGCAGTCAGCCATTCGCCTTCCATTTCCTCTTCTACGGGATTAAGATAGCAGTGGAACAGCTGTTCCAGCGGACTCACCTGTTCAAACTCACGGTTAGTCTGTTTTAATATGTTTTCATCCTCATCATTCAGCCAATAACGTTCCCCTTTATAAATCGCCTCCATTGCTTGAGCATACAGCTGTTTGTAATTGATGGTAACGTTCGTTTGAATAGGAGCCGTCACCTCGATGCAAATAAAACGGCGGCTACCGCTAGGATCGGTAAGCAAATCTTTCTGATTGCTGGTACCGATAAAAGAAGCATAACGCCTCATTTCCCGAATCGTATTACCGTATGGTTTGCGCAGATTCGCCACAGGCTTCTGCAACAAATGCTTCAAGAACCCCTGCTGACTGACATTAATCTGATCGAACTCATCAATATTTATCAGAAAAAAACGTCCCAAATAGCGTTCCGCCTCCTGTTTACTTTTAAAATCAATACTGTCCGTATAGCCGAAACGCAACTCCGGCGGCAGAATAATGCGACAGAATGTAGACTTACGATACCCCTGCGAACCAACCAGCAAAGGCGAAGTATTATTACCATGCTGCCGATCGACTCCCCTCCAATGCGCCACCATACTAAGAAACCAGCGGTAAAATAATTCCTGCCAATGCGGATTATCACAAGGCACCAGACCAGCCAATGCACGGATACGATCCTTCCCGTCCCAGCGACCTGTCTCATAAAGATATTCCTCCACAGGATTATACAAAGGAACACATTCCGAATTCAGAAAACGATCCACATCACGGTCCCACGCACTGATGCCTTCCTTCAAAGCATTGATCGCAATACTGTTGCGCACCCGTTTATCCACCGGCTTAAAGCAAAAGTGAACAGAATCGCGTTGCCGATATTCCAAATCGTCCTGCACCGTATTGTAACGGAATTCATACCGACGTTTCATAAACTCTTCCAACAGAAAAGCCGTCTCCTGCTCTTTATTGATACTGCTTTTCTTGCCGAATCCCTTACACTCCTGATAAAGATTATGCAGTATCGAACGGATCACCTGCTCTTCTTCCTCGCGATAATAATGAATCATCGTCTGTCGTATCGCTTCCTCTTCGGGAAGCCCCGCTTTGAAACAATGCTCGGCAAGGCGAACCAATAAAGGCTGCAAGTCGTCCCCACGTTTCCAATCCTCCATTTCCTGAAGTGCCCTGTTCAAGGCCGCTTCATAAATCTTCGTGAATGTTTGCGCCGACTCATATCCCGGCTGCAACCGTAATAACGGATTTTTCTCTCCCAGTTTCCGCTGACGGAAAGTCTCTTCTCCCGGCATCATAAGCGGTTGTTCCAAGCAGAACGGCACCGCATCCGGATTATAATAAGGAGATTCGTCCAGCGTCATACGGCATCTCTGTGCCAAAACCGGTTCTTTCAAGTCAATATCGAAAGGCAACATCGGCTGATAACATTTCACAGCCAGCCAATAAGCATGAACATGAAATAATTCCGCCTCCGCTTCCTTGGTCGGCAATCCTCCGTCATCCGGCAAAGCGAAGCGCACCCATATCTTCACACTACGCCCGCTCGAACCACCAAAAGTAGCAAAAGTCTGTGGCAAAAGCGCCGCTTGTCGCTTCACAAATTCCACTTCCGAGCCGCTCGCCAGCCTACTCACTTCCAACTGTACCAATCCGTTATACCGCTTCATCTTCCGTTCGCCCTCTTTGGTACGGGTATATTCCACAGCAGAATAGATGTATGGCAATTTATCAATATGTTCGTATCGGGCATACGTACCTTCCAGCAATGGTATGATTCCCCGCAAAGCCGTGATATGCCCCGCCTTTGTTTCCGTTTTCATCTTGTCGAATAATGTGCCTGCCTCACAAACGCTAAGAGTCTCTTTTCCGCTCCCGTTGTCTTGTCTGATTAAAGTAATTTTCATCCTATTTTTGTCTATTTTTTCTACAATTACATCTACCTATTTAATTCCTGTAAAGATACGCTTTTATCTTCCGGTAAACAAGCATTTTATCCGATAAATACCTGCATATTATTTGCATTTGCCTTATTATTTATGTATCTTTGCTTAGTAGTTGTCAAGGGCTCACCCGTGTGAACAAACAGGCTATCAATTGTAAATAAAAACGTCTACAGACGTAAACAGCCTTGTTCACATGGGTGAGCCCTTGCAAAGCATTAGAGCTTAACAAAAGAAACATTAAGCATTAATGTATTACTATCTAAGAGAATACATAACAAGAACAGTTCATTTAAAACAAATATAGAGCTATGGCAATATTATTCGATTGGTATGAAGACCCGAAGCCTTCAAACAAACAGCAGGGAGAAAACGGAAACACCCTGCATCCGCGCATCAAATACAACGGTTCCACAGGGACCGACGTACTGCGCCGACGTATTCAAGAACGTTGTTCACTGACAGAAACAGACGTCACAGCCGTACTTGATGCGCTTTCGCACATCATGGGACAGGAATTGGCGGAAGGACGCCAAGTTCATCTGGACGGCATCGGTTATTTCCATCCCTGCCTGACAACCACGGAACCTGTAACGGTAGACACAAAACGGAAAGTGACCAAAGTGAAGCTAAAGGCCATTCAGTTTCGTGCCGACCAGACATTGAAAAACGAGTTCGGTGTGCTTAAAGTGAAAAGCCTCAAAGGAGGACTGGATTTCACCCAACTGACAAACGAAGAAATTGACCTGCAACTGACTCAGTACTTCCGTACTCATCCATTTATGCGAAGACATGACTTCCAATATCTTTGCGGAATGGCAAGAAGTACAGCCATGCGACATATCCGACGTCTGCGCGACGAGGGTAAATTGAAAAATATGGGTGGAGCCATGCAGCCGATTTATGTGCCGGGAAGTGGATATTATGGTAAGAATAAAGAAGTTAGTGTGAAAACGGAATAAGATTGGTCAACTCAAATCAGGACGAGACAGAGTGAGAGTAAAAAGTTACCCTCACCTACTCTCACCTTTACCCTCACACCTGTAACCCCGATGAATAAATGGATTGAGCACAAAGGGTGAGGGTGTGAGGGTAAAACGTCACCAACATTTATTTGAAAACATTCTTAATGCGAGCAACTATTATACAAGAGCACCTCCATACCGTTCCGTATTTTACCGAGGAATCTTAACCATTTCAACCGGCTGCTCCTGTATCTTATCCAACGGATGTGATTGATATTTTACCTTTGAGAAATCAATAGCCTTCAAATCGATGCAACGTATCGAATTGTTATAGGCCGTTTTATAATAAACCTTCCGGTTCGTGAGGTCGATAGCCGAGGTCCATTGCGTAGCACTGGGAATATCCGGAATATCACCCTGCGAATGTTCTATACCAATAGGAATATCAAAATTATTAAGCAAGTGGAAACATTGCTGCACGGTATCAAAGCCTGTAGCTCGTTGCGGAGCTGTCCCCCTATAAAAAGCAGCACGTACAAACCGCGAAGGAGGCGTGGCATCACCCGGAATACCGAGAAAACCGGAGTTGCCACCAGTAGGTTGCAATGTAATACCACTCAATTTTTGCATGGAAGCGTCACCCGGATGAAGATTGACGTAGTTGTTCAAATTAGTGAGTTGCCATTCAAAACCGGGGGCATTCGTCAACACTCCTACTGTATTCTCATAAAAATGCGGTACGCCACCTACAATTTCCAATACAACCTGACGCCCCGACGGTTCACCGATACGCCAATGTACTACCGCTGTCTTTTCCAGTCCTACAACACGTACAGAAGAAAGGGCTGCCTTCACCTCGTCAATAGTGGAAAACTGCGACAACAGCCACTCCGTCACTTGAAGGTCTGCCAGTGTCCGCTGGTTCTGTGCAGCATCATACGTTTCATATCCCCCATAATGAGGAAAGAAAAATAGTCCAGCCGAAAGTCCTGCCTCATTGATTCCTTCGGCAATAAACTCTTTTTGTACAACAGCCAGACCGACCACTCCATATTTTGCCGTAAACGTTAGTCCATTGACACCCGTAGGAGTGAATGACGTGAGCTGTTGACCACGTGGAATAATCACATACTCGCTTTGCAACACACCGCGCGCCCATTCAATCGTACGGGCCTGCACATAACTGCCGTCACGGGATGTCAGCGAGATTCCCGTACAAGCTACAGCCTGAAAAGTGCTGCCACATACGGCAGCAATCCCTAGCAATAAGTTCTTTGTCATCTTCATCATTATTTATATATTTATTTGCTAAAAACTCAATACTGTATAAAGACAACAAAATATGGGTTATTTTAGTTTGCAGACACCTCTCTCAAGAAAACTATTGTTTTTTGTTCGTCCCGTACTTTGCGGAACAATATACGTAGTTTGCTTCAATATGCAATCTCTTTTTTTTGGTTAAGCACCGGGAACATACGGATGAGTGAACCAGAAGCACGACCCTTCCCCCTCACGGGATTCGACTCCAATCTTTCCGCCCATCCTATTGACCAGGCTTTGACAGATGGATAATCCCAATCCGGCACCTTGTACAAATGAGTCTAATTTTACAAAACGATTAAATATTTCATGTTTTTGTTCATCGGGAATCCCTTTGCCCGTATCCGTTACACAAAAACGCACCTGACTCTCATCTTCCAATGAATAGGAAAGTGTGATTGAGCCTTTAGTCGTAAACTTCAAGGCATTAGTCAGAAAATTAGAGAGTACTTGCATGATTCGGTTTTTATCAGCATCAATCACAATCTGCGGTGAATTTTCATCAAACCGCAGTTCGACCGCAGTGTCACGTTTTTTGTGTGAGAAGGTAGCAATCACTTCCCGGCAAAGTTGTGGTACATCCACCCGTCCCATAACAAGATCTATCATACCGGCTTCGATTTTGGAGATGTCCAGAATGTCGGAAATAAGGTTGAGCAACAGCTCATTGTTCTCCTGCACTAAAGACATATATACATGACGCAGCTCCGCCTCATCGGTTTCGGCAAGCAGACTGGAAAAACCGACGATGGCATTCAAAGGAGTACGTATTTCATGGCTCATATTGGCAAGGAATGCTGATTTGAGCCTGTCCGATTCTTCCGCTTTTTCTTTAGCTTGAATCAGCTCTAGTTCCACCTGTTTGCGGGTGGTGATATCGGTAGCCAGTTCCATGATTGCCCAACGTCCGTCGAGCCATTTTATTGCCATGCTCTGGATGGTATACCAACGTTTGGTGACCGGATTGTAGTCTTCCCAAAAATGAACGCCTGTAAACTTACGGTTGGCATCGAGCAACTTCGGCTTCGGGCAGTGTTTACACCCATTTTCCAGACCTGCATTCAACATTCTCCAACATTCCGCATTTTCCGGAACTTCTCCTGCTTCTTCCCTGAAAGGCTTATTGGCAAAAATCACTTTCAACGTATCGTAATCACTCACAAAAATATTGGCATTGATATTGTCCAATACCTTTTGCATGGTTCGCTGCGACTGTTGCAGCGATGTTTCAACTTGCCAGCGTTTAGTAGCAGTAGATACAATTTGCGATATCTGGCTCATCAGTTCCACATCTTTTTCATCCCATTGTTTGTTCCAGCAAAAGTTGAACGAAAGAAAGCCGAAATGTACTCCCAATTGTGACAGGGGAAAAACAGCAATGGCTTTTACGCCTTGCACTTCGAGCATTTGAGTAATAAAGGGATCAAGCGAATAAATATCGGACGTACAAATGATATGGTTTTCTTCCAGCATGTCGAACCAGGGTTTTCCCGCTTCAATGGTCATACTCCGCAAGTAATCGATAGCGGGTTCTATACCGTCGTTGCACCATTCGTTGGTGCAGCCATACGTAACTCCGTCGAGGTGGTTTTCCCATGTCGCCAAACGGTCGACACCAGTATAACGGCCAATTTCGGCCAGTGCCATATTCATAGCAGTAGGTATATCCGGTTCCAATTGCAAAATTTGCAGTACCTTGATAAATAATGCCTGCCGTCGGTTGGTTGCTTCGAGATTCTCCTGAATAGCGATCAAGTCTTTAGATTTCTCTTCAACCATCTGTTCGAGGCTGGTACGGTACTGTTCCAGTTCCATACCGCCCCCTTGAGGTTCAGAATCAGTGGATTTCATGTTTAATAGATAACAGTAAATAGAATTTTAGTTTAGTTTCGAATCCGGACGAGATGCGTCCCACATTCTGCAAATATATACATTTATTTTAGAAACCAAACTTTTTCCCATCAAAACGACTTCTTATAAATGCCTAATAATCGCAGAATTACGAAAGCATATATTACATAATCGACCTCGTCAATTCCAAACTTCCTCAATATTATACCGGATGGAATCTTTTCAACAATATATGACTTACACTGAAAAAGTCCTTATTACACTTTTCCATCTATTAAAACTAAATCCTATTCGTCTGATTATATCAGTTTCAACCCTACGATTGAAATAATCAGAGTCGTCATAAAAAACAAACGACCCAAAGTTGCCGGTTCATGAAAGAACAGGATACCGTTCAATACGGTTCCCACCGCTCCTATCCCCGTCCAAACAGGATATGCAGTGCCAATAGGCAATGTTTGCGCAGCCTTTGCCAGCAGGAACATGCTTAAGATTACAGAGATTACAAATCCCGCTCCCCACAAATAAAAATCGGTGCCTGTCGCTCCTTTAATCTTGCCTAGGCAAAAGGTAAAACCAACCTCAAACAGTCCGGCAATAATCAATATAATCCAATTCATATCCTTCTATTTTAATATTAGATTGCAAAATTAACAAGATGCCCGGAGCTTTCACTTTACATTTGATAAGAAACGCCGGTGTAAGAGTATCATCAATTCTTCTTTTCCTAATATAACTTTTTGTATTTTTGCAGAATAATGATTCAATGCGATATGGATATACACGAGATTATAAACAGGATATATCGGATGCCGGAGGCTTCAGCGGATAAGGTGGTCAAACATCTGTCAAAAGTCACATATCCCAAAGGTTATCATATATTGGAGGCTGGCAAGACTGAAACGAATATCTTTTTCATCGAGAAAGGGATTGCCAGAGCTTATATTCCCGTAGACGGAAAAGAGGTAACGTTCTGGATTGGGAAAGAAGGGTCAACCATTGTCTCATTGAAAAGCTATGTAAATAATCAACAGGGGTATGAGTCAATGGAACTGATGGAAAACTCGGTGTTGTATCTATTAAAGCGCAAAGACTTACACGAATTATTCAAGGAAGATATCCATATTGCCAACTGGGGGCGCAAGTTTGCCGAATCAGAGTTCCTGCAAACAGAGGAAAGACTTATTTCTCTCTTATTCACCACCGCGTCCGAACGGTATATGAAGCTGATACAAAATAATCCGGAGCTATTACAGAGAACACCATTGGAATGTCTTGCTTCTTATCTGGGAATAACTCCGGTAAGTTTAAGCCGGATAAGGGCGAAATTGAAACGGGTACTTTGAGATAGAAACATATTTTTCAAAAGCGAACAGAAAGTGATATATTTGTGTTTTGAATGAATCAAAAGAGAGAAGTCATGAATATCGAAGATTATAGAGAATATTGCCTGTCAGTCAAAGGAGCAACAGAATGTATGCCGTTTGATGAACATACTTTGGTTTTCAAGGTTATGGATAAAATGTTCACTTTTGCTACATTACGTCCTAAAAACGGAAGATTCTGGGCGGATATGAAATGTAATCCTGATAAATCAGAAGAGCTCATAGAACAATACGAAGACATTTTTTGGGGACCTTTTTCGGATAAGAAACATTGGATAACCGTTTACTTGGAAGGAGATGTTCCCGATAAACTCATAAAGGAGTTGATTAGCCACTCGGTAGAAGAAGTTATAAAGAAGTTACCCAAGAAAAAACAAGAGGAATACAAGAACATGATTTAGGATTCGAAAAATAGACATATCCGGCACTACTATTATTGCTAAAAGTAGAGCCGGATAAAATCACTATACACCCCAAAACGCACACACGGATAAAATCATCGTATATTTAAAAACGTATGTCCCAGGAACACTTGCATTCTTCATTCCGGCAATCATGAATCTGGAGAAAAAATAAATGGACGAATTTTATTAACTAATGCTTTTTTAGAAGCATTTTTTTAGGTTATTTTGCGGAACAAATATCACGAACTCGTCAAATTATGGATTGGATTGGCCTTGATTTAACATTCCCTATCACCGACCCTACATGGATATTTCTCCTTGTACTCTTGATTATATTGTTTGCTCCGATATTATTGAATAAACTGCGCATCCCTCATATTATCGGGATGATCTTGGCAGGACTGGCTATTGGCGAACATGGATTTAATATCCTGGTACGAGACAGCAGCTTTCAGTTATTCGGGAAAGTCGGACTCTATTACATCATGTTCCTGGCTGGTCTGGAAATGAATATGGGAGATTTCAAAGAGACGCGAAACAAAGCATTAGTGCTCGGTTTACTGGCTTTTATCGTTCCCATCGGGATTGGATTCGTGGCCAATGTATCTTATCTGAAATATGGTGTAATCACCTCTATATTATTAGCCAGCATGTATGCCTCCCATACGCTCGTGGCCTACCCCATCGTCACCCGCTTCGGCATATCACGCCATCGTAGCGTAAGTATTGCCGTAGGAGGAACGGCCGTAACAGATACACTCACGCTGCTGGTACTGGCTGTTATAGGCGGACTGTTCAAAGGAGAAACCGGAGGATTGTTTTGGATTTGGCTGGTGGTAAAAGTAATCTTTCTAGGGGCACTGATCATTTATTTCTTTCCGCGCATCGGTCGTTGGTTCTTTCACCGGTACAATGACAACGTGATGCAATTTATTTTCGTACTTGCGATGGTCTTTCTAGGAGCAGGGTTGATGGAGCTTGTTGGTATGGAAGGTATCTTGGGAGCTTTCCTCGCAGGATTGGTACTTAACCGGCTCATCCCCCACGTCTCTCCATTGATGGATCATTTAGAGTTCGTTGGTAATGCACTTTTTATTCCTTATTTCCTTATCGGAGTGGGAATGTTAATCAACTTACGTGTTATTTTCGGAGAGGGGGATGCCTTAAAAGTTGCCGCCGTGATGATAACCATGGCGCTGACAGGCAAATGGATTGCTTGCTGGCTCACTCAAAAGATATATAAGATGTCTGTTCTTGAACGAAATCTGATGTATGGTTTGAGTAATGCACAGGCGGCAGCCACATTGGCGGCTGTGTTAGTTGGATACAACATTATTCTGCCCACCGGCGAACGGTTATTGAATGATGATGTACTAAACGGAACAGTCTTGCTTATCCTGGTCACTTGCGTAGTGAGTTCACTGATTACCGAACGGGCAGCCAGAAAAATGGCGATGGATGATTCACAACCTGAAAATGAATCGTCGAAAGAAACAGAGAAGATTTTAATATCCATAGCCAACCCGGACACTATCGAGGACATGGTGAATCTTTCTCTAGTCATACGTGACCCCAAATTGAAAGATAATCTCCTGGCATTAAATGTCATCAACGACGATAACAACTCTGATAATCTACGAATTCGAAGCAAACATTATCTCGAAAAAGCTGAAATGACAGCAACGGAAGCAAATGTACCACTCAAAAAGGTCACCCGGTATGATTTGAATATAGCTTCCGGTATTATCCATTCAGTCAAGGAGAATGAGATTACGAGTATTATCACCGGCCTGCACCGCAAGAAAAACATCACAGATTCATACTTTGGAATACTTGCCGAACACTTATTGAACGGATTAAACTGTGAAATAATTATCTCTAAATTTCTGATACCGGTCCATACAATCAAACGGATTGTCGTTGCCGTCCCTCCTAAAGCCGAATATGAATCCGGTTTTCCGCATTGGATGGAGCACTTCTGTCGCATGGGGAGCACTCTTGGATGCCGCGTACACTTCTTTGCCAATGAAAAGACTACCATCCGCCTACAAGCGTGGATAAAGAAAAGGCATAAACAGACGCTTACCGATTTCTCTCTCTTAGAAGACTGGAATGACCTGCTGGTATTGACAGGACAGGTAAGTTACGATCATTTATTGGTTATTATCAGTGCACGACCAGGAACTCTTTCGTATGACAGTTCTTTTGAGAAGTTACCGAGACAGCTCGGGAAATATTTCTCCAACAATAGCTTTATCGTGCTGTATCCCAATCAGTCGGGAGAGCCATTGGATACGTCTTTCTTCTCTAAGCTATATACTGATACCGAAACCCGACATTACGAAAAGGTCGGTAAATGGTTTTACAGGTGGTTTAAGAAAGAGGGATAAAATTAGAATTGAAAAGTTCCGTTTAATTTATAAATATCGACACATTTATCTATATTTGTACCATTAGCAATTTTGCTATAAACACCTAAAGGAAAAGAATGGTATGTCAAACGTCGATTTTTCCAAAATAACAGAAGGAATCTATCATGTGATAGAAACTGAAGAGAAAATACTAACCGGGCTACAAAATGATACGATCACGTTGAAACGTAATAAACAAAATCGTACCATCAAACAGATTCTCGGACATTTGATTGATTCGGCATCAAACAATCACCAACGCATGGTCAGATTGCAATACAGTAAAGATTTGCTTTTCTTTCCCGATTACCGTCAGGATAATGATCTGTGGATAGCATTACAAGATTACCAAAATGAAGATTGGAATAACCTGATTCAACTATGGAAGTTTTTTAACCTGCATATCATTCAGGTTATAAAATCTGTAGACCAGACAAAACTGGATAGCTACTGGTGTGATTTTGAAGGAACAAAGGTTACGCTACAAGACATGATAGAAGGTTATCTAAGTCATTTACACCTGCATATTCATGAAATCCATGAATTAATGAATGCCTAAAAAGGATAGCGGTTGCAGTTCTTTTATGTTCTATAAATATTAAGATGTACCCACATGGCAACTTACACTCATTTCGCAAAACAACCCGATGTACTGAAACATCTGATACTCTGTGAAGTTCTTAGAAATGAAGCCCCACAAGTATATGTAGAAACCAATTCCGCATGTGCCATCTACTTCATGACGCAAACTCCGGAGCAGCAATATGGTATCTATCATTTCCTGGAGAAAGCAGATGATGACAAATCTCTAAAAGCTTCCATTTATTACCAACTGGAAAGCACAGAAATGGCAAAAGGAAATTATCTGGGTTCTCCTGCCCTGGCAATGAATGTATTAGGAAAGCAAGCAAAAAGGTTCGTATTCTTCGATTTAGAAAAGAGTGCGCTGGAGAATGTAGACATTTATGCCAAACAAATCGGATTAAGTACATCCGTAGAAATACATCATACCGACTCCCTGAAAGGCACAATAGAACTGTTGCCTTCACTTCCCGCATCCTCTTTCATCCATATCGATCCTTACGAAATAGACAAGAAAGGAGATTCAGGAGTAACCTATCTCGATGTCCTGATACAAGCTACTCAATTAGGAATGAAGTGTTTATTATGGTATGGATTCATGACCGGAGATGATAAAGCATCTTTGGACGACTATATTGTATCCAGTCTGGAAAAGGCAGGTATCAAGGATTACATAGGTGTAGAGCTTACAATGAATTCAATAAGAAAAGACAGTATATTATGTAATCCGGGCATTTTGGGAAGTGGTATTTTGGCTACAAATTTATCACAAATCTCCAAAGATACCATTCTTGATTACAGTAACAAACTGGTTGATATATACAAAGATGCTAAATACAAAGATTATGATGGAAGTTTATATATTCAGCATCTTTGATATCCACTTATTAATTTAATTACCTAGAACATTACTCTACAAACAGAGCGTCAGAAAGCCGGAGCTTTTAAAATCAGTTTCCGGCCTTTTGGCTATAAATTAACTTATTTCTTTGGCTGATTGTCCACAAGCCATCTATTAGCCGTACATTTTTCGTATCGTCATCTTCCACGTTCCATGCATAACCTCCTGAAGGCAGGCCACGTCTGTCCAATATTTCATTGGGCTGATTATTGGAAAAGAAAAGTTCCAGTTGCGTAGAGTCGGGACTAAACACGATGAAGACAGAAGCATTGCTACCGTCCACCGCTTCTGTGCGGATTCCTTTCTCAAACAAGCGGATACAGTCTTTTTGCACTTCACACCATACATATCCGGCAGAACCGATACAGCCATGTTCATCCCGATCACCTCCCACAATCGGAGATTGCGGATACTGAACTAATTTAGAAGCCGGCATTCCCGGTGTATATTTTCCGGTATAGAACACTTCCAGCGTATCATTCAGAAGCAAACCGTTGACTTCATCTTTATTTGCATCCATCGTACTGAACGAAAGGGTATCATTCTTATCAGTAACAATCGTTACCGTATTCATGGTTGCATCACTAACGATTCCTTTTGAGCTTGCCACTTTTGACGAGCAACCTGCCATGAGGCAGAGCGTACCTACTGCTAATAATATTGTTTTCATTTTCTTTAATTGGGGCTTTGTTTTAAAATTAATGCAAAGATAAAGGTTATACAGCCAATATTTCGCTTTTACAAAATAAATTAATTTCCGGGCAGATTGTTCACCAGCTACACACAAAATGCCTATATTGGACAACGATCTATTAGAAAATCAGCCTACCTTTGTGATATGGATAATCAAAAGTAAATACAGAATACCATGAAAGAAACTTTGCAGATTCCCACTCCCGAAACACTGGAAGCCTTGATAGGTAAGGAACTTTATGATATATGGACTTCACTTTGCCAGCTTATCGAGCAAAAGTACAATATGGAACAACTATGGAACCATGGAGGAAAAAAATGGATATACGAATATAAATATCGCAAAGGCGGAAAAACGCTATGTGCCCTATACGCCAAAGAACAAACGATTGGCTTCATGGTCATTTTAGGTAAAGATGAGCGTGCCAAATTTGAATCTCTGCGAGAGGTCTTTTCCAATGAAACTCAAAAGGTATACGATGAGACGACTACTTTCCACGATGGAAAGTGGCTCATGTTCGAATTGAAGGACACTTGTTTATTTAATGATATAGAGCGACTTCTATCCATCAAACGAAAACCCAACCGATGATTGAATCAGATATAAATAAAAGGTATTGTCAAAGTTGCGGGATGCCTCTCCGTTTTGATGTAGAGAAATATCTGGGTACTAACTCCGACGGTTCCCGAAGTGACGAATATTGTTACTACTGTCTGAAAGACGGAAAATATATCGTCGACATTCCGATGTCGGAAATGATTAATATCTGGATAAAATACACTGATAAGTACAATGAATATGCAGATACCGCTTATTCGCCGGAGGAACTTAGGCGAATACTCAACGAACGGTTACCCAAACTGAACCGATGGAAACAAAAGTTGGAAACCAGTAATATTCATCACCAAAAGATTCAGGATATAGTCGTTTACATCAACAATCATTTATTCGATAGTTTAGATGCAGATATACTTAGTACGATAAGCGGACTTTCCAAATATCACTTCAGAAGAGTGTTTCAAACCGTTGCCGGAGAAAATATTGGAAGCTACATACAACGTTTGCGCCTCGAACATATAGCACATCTGTTAGTATCCACCGACTTTACATTAAATCAGATTTCGGAGCAAACAAACTATCAAACTAAATTCAGTCTGGCAAAAGCCTTCAAAAAACATTTTGGAGTGTCAACCTCTCAATATAGGGAGAAGTATAAGCCGATGTATGACGAACAGCATGTGGTTATCACTCCTGAAATCCGGTCGATTCTGCCGATGAAAGTATTTTGTATCGAGGTGGGTGAAAAGTATAAGGATGAACTCCGATACAAGTTAATATGGGATAGGCTCACCAACTATGCGAGGCAGCACAATGAAGAAAAGTCGAATGATAAGTTTGTCAGCCTTAGTATGGACGATCCGTCCATCACCCCAATGGATAAATGTCGCTTCTATCTCGGGATAATAATCGATAACAAAGAAAATGATTCCCAGCCGGGAGTGATGGAAGTTCCCGGTGGTCGTTATGCTGTATTCAGGCATATCGGCGACTACTCTTTATTGCATAAATTCTACCGGACTATTTATGAAGAGTGGTTCCCGGAAAGTAAATATCGCCCTCAAAGCACCTTTAGCTTTGAAATGTATATGAACCGCCCTGCCTCCACCCTTAGAACAGAACTAATTACCGACATCTATATTCCGGTCATCAAG
The DNA here is from genome assembly GCF_003603455.1 of Bacteroides sp. AM37-9. NCBI lineage: Bacteria > Pseudomonadati > Bacteroidota > Bacteroidia > Bacteroidales > Bacteroidaceae > Bacteroides > Bacteroides sp. AM37-9. The sequence continues at coordinate 30,959 of NZ_QTNF01000050.1, forward strand.
AAATAATTAATTATCAACCCTCTAAAAACAATGTATTATGGGAAAAATTTCAGAAATCATGCTATTGAAGCAACCGAAACAATCCGCTTTGGCTGTTGAAGTACAAACAGAAATGAACGGAATGCCGGAAGCTATCGGGAAGAATTTTGTAAAAATAGACTCTTTATTTAAGGAACAGGGTGAAGTCACTACCGATATCCCCTACGTTGAATATCCCAACTTTGAAAGTCTGACGGAACACAATATCAAAATGATTATTGGTCTAAAGTCATCCAAAGAATTACAGGGTGAAGGGGATATACGATCTATAATGATACCGGAAAGAAAAATAGTTTCCTGTCTGCATAGAGGAACTTACAGCGAACTGGCTGTCCTGTACAACGAGATGATGGAATGGATAAAAACCAACAGTTACAAACCTTCGGGAACATCCATTGAATATTATTACAGCAATCCTAACGTACCCGAAGAAGAACAGGTGACAAGAATAGAAATGCCACTATTATGAATGTTTTCTTCATCTAGTTATTTCTTTCTTCCTATCAATAACCATCGAAAACACAGCCTTACGCTCAATCTCCGGGAAAGGAAGAAGCAGACTTAAAAAAAATAGCCAATGCTTTGTACATTGGCTGTTTCTAATCTGTACGCAAAATATTCCCCTGTATTTTCCCCAGAATCTTGGGGAACTGCCAAAAGAACAACAAAGTACAGCAAATTGCCGCAGTGGCATCAGATATAGCTTCAGCTGCATATACACCGGTTACTCCCATATAATGCGGTAATATCAATGCTAATGGAATCAGTAGAATCGCTTTACGCAACAAAGCAATAAAAATAGATATTTTTGCTTGTCCCAAGGCTACAAACATATTCTGACAGGCTCGCTGTAATCCAAAGATAGTCATACCGCCCAAGAAAACAGGCATTGTCCAGCGGACTGTTTCTATCAATTTTTCATCACTAGTAAAAGCAGATGCTACAATCGTAGGAAACAAGATCATAAGTAGCATTAATAACAGGTTAAATGAAAACATGGTTATCATCACAATACGAAAACAGTCTTTCACACGTTGTTTATCACCATGACCATAATTATAACTGATAATCGGAACAAATCCCAGCGCAAAACCGGTTAACGGAACACTTGCAAACTGCATCGCACTTTGCAAGATAGTTAATGCGCTGACATAAATATCTCCAAAATTTTTCAGACTACTATTCAATACAAAACCAACCAGGCTCTCCGTACTTGCCATTATAAATGGAGATATTCCCAAAGCTAACATGGCGAATACAATCTTCCGGCTCAACCGCATATTACGCTTTTCCAAAGGTAAGGAAGCACGACGGGAAAAGAGAAAACTCAATACCCACGCCGCACTACATGCTTGAGACAATACGGTAGCCAAAGCAGCTCCTTTCACTCCCATATCAAACCAGAAAATGAAAATAGGATCAAGAATAATATTCAATAAGGCACCGATCAAAACGGAGTACATGGCAATAGCCGGCCGTCCCTGTGCATTAATAAAGCTATTCAGTCCTGTAGATATTTCAACGAAAACAGTTCCTAATAAATAGATGGAAAGATAATCAACCGCATATTCCAACGTATTTTCCGAAGCACCCGTAAAAAGCAAAATCGGTTCCATAAAGGTATATGCGATGAACGAAGTGAACAAGGTGAATAGTATTAATAAGACAAAACCATTCCCCAAAATTTTTCCGGCACGCAGACGGTCGCCTTGTCCCAGTGCCATGGCTGCCAATGGCGCGCCCCCTCCTCCTACAATCGCCGAGAAAGAAGAAATCAGTATAACAAGAGAAGTCGTCACTCCTACCCCAGCCAACGCATCAGTACCAATACCCGGAATATGTCCGATATAAATACGGTCGACCATGCTATACAGCAAATTGACGAATTGGGCTATTACTGCGGGAAGCGCCATTTTAAAAACGAGCGGCAACATACGCTCTGTACCTAGCCGTGCTTCATACTTATTTATCATTCCAAACTTCTTTTTCTAAAATCAGCTGCAAAGTTATAAGAAAAACAGGCTCCCGATTTAAAACCGTTGGATAAAATAAATAGAATAGATACCTTTTATCCACCCGGGATAACTAATCGTACCTGCCAGATAATCATTCAGTTCATCATACAGCTTTTCCAATTCATTTATATCAGCAGAAGTTCCGGGTTCTATTATAAATTTCATATATGCATTGTTTATCTTTTCATCAATTCTTCTATCTTTCCACCTATAATATAAGGTATACATTCGGAGATCTTTTCGACGCTCCAATCCCACCATTGCAATTCTTGCAATCGGGCAATCGTTTGCTCATCAAAACGTTTCCGAATCTCCCTGGCTGGCGTTCCGCCTACTATTGTATAAGGAGGAACATCCTTAGTAACCACTGCCCGCGACGCAATGACTGCTCCATTCCCGATATGTACTCCTGCCATAATAACAGCTTCATATCCAATCCATACATCATTACCTATTACTATATCCCCTTTATTATCCCAGGCAGAAGTTACATCTCTCTTATCTAAATTCCATTCCTCAAAAAAGATAGGAAACGTATAATTGGATAAAGAATTCAATGTGTGGTTTGCACTATTGAAAAGAAACTTAGCTCCACAGGCTATGGAGCAGAATTTTCCTATTATCAAACGGTCTTTATTAATCGGATAATGATATAAGACATTGTTCTTCTCAAAAAGAACCGGATCATTTACAAAGTCATTGTATATTGTATAATCACCTACGATAATAGCAGGATTCTTAATCACCGTATTCAGGTAAATAGTCTGAAAATCATTAGAACGAGGATATATGTTCGAATTCATTGTAATGGCTTCTTTTATATAGTTTATTGAATAGAATAAAAAAATAACTTGTGACTTACGTTAAATCACAAACAGTTGTAGCAGCAGAACTCTCTATTGTTACAATCCATATGGGCGAAGCTATTTACAAAGTTGCCATTTCATTGTGTCAGCAAAACAGGATTTATATTACATAGCAAAGGTATATAAAAAAACAGATTTTTTACGCCCGGTAAATAAGAAAGTCAA
>NZ_QTNF01000051.1:0-23368 GCF_003603455.1 Bacteroides sp. AM37-9
ATCGGCTGAAAGACAGCCGATAAAATTGGCGTGGCGGAAAATAGTATGGTTACTTATTGTATTGACGCTCTTCGGTGCGTCAATACTGAATGCACAGCAACTGAATGTAGCCTCCTACAACGTACGAAACAGTAACCCGAACGATGCCAAAGCCGGAAATGGATGGGAGCAACGCTACCCAATACTTACACAGTTAATCACTTTCCATGATTTCGATATTTTTGGAGCGCAGGAAGTAAAGCATAATCAACTGGAGGATATGCTCAATGCTCTACCTACATACAGTTACATAGGTGTAGGACGGGATGACGGCAAGACGAAAGGGGAATATGCACCTATTTTCTATCGGAAAGATAAGTTCAAACTACTCAAGTCCGGCAACTTCTGGTTGTCGGAAGACACTACAAAGCCCAATAAAGGATGGGATGCTGCTTATACCCGCATCTGCACATGGGGAGAATTCAAAGACAAAACCGGTAAGTTCAAATTCTGGTTCTTTAATCTGCACATGGATCATATCGGAGTGGTAGCCCGTCGAGAAAGTGCCAAACTGGTTATTAGCAAAATTAAGGAAATGTGTGGCAAAGATCCCGTTATACTAACAGGTGATTTCAATGTAGACCAAACTAGCGAAAGTTATCAGGTTCTTCATGAATCCGGAATATTATCAGATTCTTACGAGGTAGCTCAAATGAGATATGCAACTAATGGGACATGTACAGGCTGGAATCCGAACACATATACTCCAAACCGTATTGACCATATCTTCGTAACCCCCAATTTTACTGTAGAGAAATACGGTGTATTAACGGATACTTATCGTACCAAGAATGAAACTACTGGAAAGTATGAATCTCATATTCCTTCGGATCATTTCCCGGTAAAAGCGGTTCTGAAATTTTAGAAAAAACACTAATTAGAAAAAATCGTGAATGGTAGAGATTGTTTTTACCTCCGCCATTCACGATACTTCCCTAAAGTTTAAGGTTGTACTTCATAGTTTGTTGTATATATATCCAGCGTGGTAGGCATATATATTCACCATGGTGGGCATATATACCCAAGATGCTGGATATATATGCCCAATAAACAGGGAATACATGACTAGGGCTGTACTTCCCTCTATTTTGTCTCTGTCTACTATTTGGAGATAATCATAACCTGCTCATCAATACCCTTATCAGGCATTCGCACACTACAGACACCAGTTTCTTTATCCCAACTCCACGCCACAGTTTCAGTATCATTCTCTAAATTATCTTCCAAACGTTCCGGTTTAGTTTTCTTTATCTTCTTTCCTTTGACAGCTAACTCTTTCGGGGCTTTCGCAGAATAAATACGGAACAGCAGATTTCTCGGACCGGGGACAGTGTATCCTTTTCCTTCACGGGCAGAGACAGTCAATTCATATCCATTTGCCAGAGTGCTGCAAATAATCGGTGTTTTGACAAATTCATCACGTTGGTATCCTAAGTCTTCTCCTTCATCTTCGTAGAGAGTAAAGGCAGCCTGTGCACCTTCCTGTGCGGGAAAGATTTCAAAAGTAAGTGGATATACCGGTTTCTCATGGGTGTAGTTCATCACCGGCATGGTGGGGATGATAGAACCTTGCTTCACAAACATAGGAACAGAAGACAAGGGAGCATCAACCGTAGTCCACTGCTCTCCGGTGTAGACTGTCTGCTTGTTGTTGTAGTCTATCCATGTACCTTCGGGAAGATACACGTTCTTTGTGCGGGCACCTTTCTTCACCACAGGGGCTACCAACAATTCACGACCGAACATGAATTGAGCATCCGTAGAGAAAGTTTCCATATCCATTGGATATTCGAGAAACAGAGGCCGCATGATAGGCAATCCTGTATCATACGCTTCGCGGGCGTAAGTGTAGATATACGGCAACAAACGATATTTCAGTTCGATAGCTGCTTTCGCGTTCTTTTCCGCTTCCGGTCCGAAAAGCCATGGTTCCACCGGATTATCTCCCTCATGATGAATACGGCTCAAAGGATTGAATGCACCGAATTGAATCCAACGGGTATAGAGTTCCGCCATAGCCGGATAATCCTCAATATCCCCACAGTAACCGGTAATATCACAGGAAGAAAATGGGATTAATCCCAAACCTGCGGAAAGCATTACAGGAATCTGATTGGCTAATTGTCCCCAACCTTGCAATACGTCGTCTCCGTTTCCGCTATCACCCGTCCAGCCGAACGTATAACGTTGCAATCCGGCATAAGCAGCACGGGTCATTTGGAAAACACGACGGTCCGGATTCCTCTTTTCAAATTGCTCCTTCACCACTTTGTCCCAGGTCAGGCCATAGACGTTATGGATTTCATCGTGCATACCGAGATGGTGCTTCATCACCAGGCGTTCCGTCTGCTCTTCGTTACTCCAGGCAGGTTCGCCCATATCTGTCCAGAAGCCGGAGACACCATCGTCAATCGGTTTCTGCTGATAAGTTCCCCACCAGTCGGCTACGGCAGGCAGGGTAAAGTCTACCACTCCGCAGTTTCCACCCCACGGCCAGGGCATATCGTAGCTTTTGCCGTTCGTATTGTCCTTTACAAAATAGCCCAGACGGTCTGCTTCTTCCCATTGTTTTTTGTTGGCTTGTGCAATTACCGGGTCTTGAGATACGACTACCTTAAAACCCATCTCTTTCAAATCCGAAAGCATCTTTTTGGGGTTTTCATAGTTTCCTTTGCGCCATTCGAAATCCTGCAAATATTCTGTCCAGCCGATATCCTGATAGATAATATCACAAGGGATTCCCCGTTTCCGGTAGCCTTCGGCTATCTCACGACTTAGCTTTTCGCTTGTCAACAGACCGCGGCATTGAGCAAAACCCAACGCCCATTTCGGCGGCATGATAGGTTTTCCCGTCAGTCCGACGTATTGGCTGATGATTTCTTTATAGTCTTTACCGAAGATAAAGTAATATACCATTTCCCCGTTCGGCGCTTCAAAGCTGTAATAATCACGGCTTTCCGTTCCGAATTTGAATTCCGTCTTATAGGTGTTATCAAAGAAAATACCATACCGGTAATTGCTCATAAAGAAAGGAATACTCTTGTAAAGAGGATCTTCTACCACGCTATAACAAGGTTTGTCACTATTCCACATCTTATAAGACTCGCCACGACGATCCATCTTTCCCGCTTTCTCACCAAGTCCGAAGAAGTGCTCGTCACGACGAAGCACTTTATATTCCACCTTCTTCGTTCCTTCACTGACATGGCCTTTATCGGCATAATCGCTAAACAGAAGTTTCTGATATTTATCGAATATCTGAAGACTCATCGGAGATTTATTCACCCGGATACGCAACTTCGGAGTAAATATCTCATAACAGGCCGCCTGTTCATCCACATGAATAGTTCCTACCTCTTCCAGTTCTTCATTAATCACTGCAAACGAAGCATTTCTTCGTTGCAATTGCCCGTCGGGTGAGAACCAGATTTTCACGACGGAAGAGCTGCACAGTTGCAATTGCAAGGCGGCACTGTCCGCCAAGTGAAAAGTCACCTGACGTCCCTGCTGTGTAAAAGAAGTGCATGTACGTGTCTCATTTTCCGCCCAAACCCATGTTGGAAATACCAGGCACAACACCCATACCCATAATCTATATCTAATCATCATACCTATCATTTTAGTTATTCTGTAGCAGCCGCTTTATTCAGCCACAATCATCGTCCAATATTTCAGGGAAGGCAATGTAAATGAGACAACCCCGTTCTCCTGTGTAAAGGCCAATTCCTGCAAAGCTCCTCCGTGTACATCCGGCGACGCTACCCACAGCTTATTCACCTTTGCCGACAGATTCATCTGCAAAGCCGCTTTTGTAATCAGAGCCGGTTCCGGCATCGTACCGTCCACATCTCTCCAACTAAGGCTGTTCGCTTGCGAGAAATTAAGAAGATGTATCACTTGCTTGCCACCTACCTGCTTGGCATAAGTAGTAACCGATCCCTGTTGAGGAGGCCAACTATTCAATCTCATTTCGCCATTAGTACAATTCATGGAAACACTATTCTCCGTACCACCGTCACGAAGCAGATTTTGATAAGAAGTCAGGAAATCATAATAACGAACCATCGCTGTTTTCAGTTCTTCGCTCATTGTCAGGTTCTCATTCGGAAAGTACTCTTTGCACAACATGTGATCGCCTCCCAACTCCAGGTGCGAACCACCCAAAGCAAACATGACAGCATCTGTCAATAAGATACCCGGCGTATTAAATTCTCCCCGGTTATCCGCTTTATTATAATTCATATAAGCTGCAAAAACCGTATTCAACTGATAATTACCATAGACTCCATTTTCATAAAGAATGGCTTTCAGATTGGTAAAATCAGCCTCATCCGCCCACACTTCATTATAGAAGAAATCAACTTTACCTGTCTCTCCTATCTGACGGGCACCGTAACGGCTGACCGCATTCATCACCAAACTCTTGTCCGGATGAGCCTGCTTCGTCGCTTCAATAAAAGAAGCATATCCCTCACGCAGATTGACCGGAATACCGTTGTAATTGTAAAGCGTGCTGCGTCGTCCCAACTGGTCTATCTGATAGCCGTCGAAGGCAAAGTTCACATATACATCATCATTCCTCTCGTTCAAATATTTCTGCCATTCCTTATTAGAAGGATCTACCAGATAAATATTACTTTTCCATCCGCCCGGCAGATCATGACTGTCTTTAGTAGTGTGAGAAGCATCCTTAAACAAATACCATTCCTCCTTCACCCCGTCCGCAGCGGCATCCTTCAACGCCCCGAAACAAAGATTGTAAAACATAGACTTCATACCGAAACGATGCTGCGCTTCAATGTAATTTTTCACCGAACTTGTATAAACCTCCCGGTTAGCGATGTCCATATATACTTCGTCCAACTGCGTACGTGTACCGCCCAACGGCCAGTGATGTTTATTATGCCAGTCCTGAAACTGTACCCAATTGATGTGATGACGATTCAGATACGCCATCTCTTCCTGTGTCTTTTCGGCTGTCTTCTCCCGACTGAAATCAGCGACAAAACCATAACGCGGAAAACGTGCCGGATCACTGGATACATCTACCGCAATCGTACCGACAATCACATCTGTACCATTCTCCTGACGGTACAGTTCCGCCATATATCCTTTGAAATCAGTAGTAGGCGGTTGCCATGTCCAACTGGTACCATTTACCACCGACTCTTCTCCGACAACCTCCCCTAAAAGACGATAACGAACTTTAGTTCCGGCAGGCAACGCAGCTTCTGCTGTAAATACCACTTTCTCCCCCGGTTTATAGAAAGCCTTATCCGTAGACAGGTCCACACTTAAATCCGATGTTACCGGAGTCACTTCGGTGACACTGCCCGAAGCTCCTCCATTCTCTTGGTTCGACCCATGATCGTCACTGCAAGCCATACACAGGAAAGCAGCCACCAAATATATTATTTTCTTCATCTTGAATTCTTGTTTTATTGTTTCACAATCGAAATCGTCTCTTTCAACTGGTCAATCGTAATCCGATAAGAACCGGCTTCCTGAATATTCCATTTATAATCCAAACTACCCAAATCTGTATCCGGATACATACTGCTCAATTCCGCATCCGACTTAGCAACAAACAATGCCGTTTCTACTTCTCCCGTCGGAGCCTTGTTGCTCTTATCCGCCATAAACCAATCCCCGTTCCAGTCTGACTGCTTGTCGCAGGAAATCTTCATCTCACCTGTTTTCAGTGTGCCGCTCCAGGTAAAGATGTAAGGACTGTCGGCACTCTTCGTCATCGGAGTAGCATTGCCTAAATCCCATCCGTTCGGAGTTGCCTCACCCACCAGATACAGCCCTTCGTAAGGAGTGAACGGACGCATCAGCATCTTTTCTTTTCCCTTTCCTGTGTAGAACCATACTTTATAAGGCTTGCCACATTCGGCTTCCTTCATCTGCCATTTATTATCGTCACCTCCAAGCACTACGGATGTCGAAGTGTACGGAGCATTAGCCATGGTAGGATGGAAGAAAGCATCCGCCTGACCGAAATCTGTCACAGAAGCGAATTTAAATTCTCCGTCCGCCTTCCAGGGAATCACGGCTCCATAATGGAACAGATCCATTTGGACAGCATCTTTAGACAGTGCTTCAAATCCCCAACCATTGTTACCCGTAAACGAACCGACAATGAAAAACTCCTCATATCTCCAGCCAATATCTTCCGTTTCGGTAAGTGTCAATGTCAGGTCGAGCAGGTTTGCTTTTACGATATAAGTTGCTTCTTTACTGATTGTGAACTGTTCGTCCGGTTGGTCACCCGATGTACGGTAGGTCAGTTTGAATCCTTCTTCGGCAGTAGCATCACGGTTGTACGACGGCAGGAATTCTCCTAAGGTCGTTATAAATTTAAACGATCCGGTATTCAGCTTTCCTGTCCATGTAAATTGTCCGTTATCCGTACGTTCCATTGCCGTTGCGTTATCGGCGCTCCATCCGTTCGGAGTAGCATCACCAATCAGGTAAAGCGTCGTAGTAACCGGCTGGTAAGTAGTCACCGTAAAGGCAGCCGTCGCAATCTGTTTCTGATCTTCCATTCCGGCAACAACCGCTGTGATACGTGCTTCCAACTCCGCTTTCACGGCATAACCGATACCGAACTGCGTATGCAGAAATTGGTTAAGTTCTTCCACTTTCTTAGTCCATTGATACGTTCCCGTACCCAAATCTACCGAATAAGGATTCGCAAAGTCCGTTCCGGCTTTCGCCAGTTCCAGCGTATAAGAGATACGGTTACCGCTTCCATAATTCGTTCCGGTAGTCCATGAAAGCGCCAGCGCCTCCTGACTATGGTTCTTTTCGTTCAACACCAACTCCTGCTGATTCACCGAAAGGGTGAGGGTATCATGTCCTTTATCTGTCTCCATATAATCCTCGGTACAGGCAACCATCGTTGCGCCGATGAAAAGAGAGCATAACAACTGATATATATATTTCTTCATCATATTATTTGTCTAAATGAATGATTATAAAACGGATTAATAACCGGGATTTTGAGTCATCAGGTGATTGGAGTCCATCTCCGTCTGCGGAATAGGCAACAGGAGACGTTCTTTGGTCACATTATTCTTACCGATAGATTTCAGGAATGTCAATGCATAATTTCCATTATCAACCCGGATCATATCGAACCAGCGGTGTCCCTCAAAAGCAAGTTCCATCCGACGTTCGTGAATAATCTTTTCTCTCATTTCGGTCTGCGTCAGAGTGGTCGGCAGCTCTGTCAGTCCGGCACGCTTACGAACGATATTCAATGGTTCGGCAGCCTGATCCGGATGTCCCTGCTCATTCAAAGCTTCCGCTTTCTTCAGTAAGACATCCGCATAACGGTATACTACAAAGTTGTTGGGGTTGGTATTATACTCCGGAGAGACGGTTTTCGACACAAGGAACTTACGTACGTTATAACCCGTATTGGACCAGGAACGTTTGTATTCCATACCATCAAAAGCAGGACAACCCTGATACAACACAGTGATGTCTTTCCGCAAATCACCGTCCTCGTATTGCTTGACAAACTCTTCCGTAGGCAGGTTCCATCCATAAGCACCGGCTACCATACCCGAATTACGTGGTCCCATGAAAGTAGACAACCAGGATGCTTGATTATCGCCGCCCCAAAAGTCATATTCCGTACTACCGGAGTATTGCACTTCGAAGAGAGATTCCGCACCATTATTGATCGTCGCATTAAAGTTATCGGCATAATTGCATTGAGTCAGATCATATCCCATTGCAGCAATGTTATTGCACAAGGTCACTACTTCACTATAATAGTCGCGATGGTTGGGAGCCAATGTCAGGTAAATATCCGCCAGCATCGCCATTGCAGCCTCTTTGCAGGCACGTCCCCTGTCAGCATCTCCATAACTGCTTTTCGGAGGAAGCATATTCACTGCATTTTTGCAGTCGGAAAGAATTTGAGCATATACCTCATCTACCGTATTACGGGCAATATCCGCAGATTCTCCCGGTTCAAACGGCTCCAAGCGCAAAGGCACCCCTCCGTACAAACGAACCAGAATATAATAATAATGTGCACGCAGGAAATAAGCCTCACCCATGCAACGGGTCTTTATCTCATTGGAGATAGATGCTGAAGGCAAATTGGAAAGCACGATGTTGCAACGTCCGATCCCAACCCACGGAGAACGCCATACATACAAGGCAAAGCCGTTATCGCTCTGGGCAATGAAATTGGAAGCCTGAACAGTCTCCAAACCGTCAGTACCTCCTCCGGCTCCTACTTCACTGTTGCCTGCAATGATGTCGAGGCTCCAAATACGCTGGTTATACATATTAGATGACTGAAGAGTCTTGTAGCAGGCAGTAGTCAGTGCCACAGCAATCTCATTCGTCACTTCCGACTCGGGATCGACGCCATATTTAGGATATTTATCCAAGAAGTCGTTGCACGATGTCAATGCCAGCACGGCAGACATAAATACTAAAGTTATTATCTTTTTCATATTCTTTCTCCTGATTTAAAAGTTAAAGTTCAAGCCCATACTGAAGGTGCGTGAAATCGGGTAACGGCTGCTGTCGATGCCATTAATATCCACTTCCGGGTCGAAGCCGGAATATCCGGTGATAGTTGCTACATTCTCGCAAGAGAAAGAGATGCGGGCATTTTCCAGTTGAATCTTTTGCATCCACTTTTTGGGCAGTGTATACGAAAGCGTGATATTCTTCAGACGGAGATAGGAACCGTTTTCCACAAATCTGTCGGATACACGGCAGTTCTGGTTCGGGTCTCCCCAAATGGCGCGGGGCATAGAGTTGCTGGTACCTTCACCCGTCCAGCGGTTCAATACGGCTGTGGTTTGGTTGTAAGCGGCTGCCATTCCTTCGTTGTCAACATTGTTGGCGTTATAAATCTTGTTTCCCGATACGCCTTGCAGGAAAACGGAGAGTTCCCAGCCCTTATAAGAGAAATTATTGCTTAAAGAGAAGAACCAATTCGGATTCGGGTTACCGATAACGGTACGGTCTTCATCGTTGATGACTCCATCGTTATTCAAATCCCGGAAACGGATATCCCCCGGAGCGGCTCCCGGTTGGGTGGCGTGGCGGTTTACTTCCTCCCAGTTTTGGAAAAGCCCGTCGGTCATGTATCCGTAGAATACATTGATCGGATAACCGGCTCTAAGCATAGTCACGTATGAATTACCCATCTGATTGATAAACATCGGGGTTTCGCTGTTCAAGTCCAGAATTTCATTCTTGTTATAGGTAGCCGTTAAAGCAGATTCCCAAGAGAAAAGACCTTTCAGGTTGATGGTGCGCAGGGTCATCTCCACCCCTTTGTTGCGCATCTTGCCGGCATTGGTAAAGGTTTCAGTAGTATCTTCAAAACCGGAGGTGATAGGGATGGAAGCTTTCACCAACATGTCAGTCGTCTTCTTGATGTAGGCATCCAGCGAAAGGTTGACACGTGAATTGAACAGGCTCATATCCACACCGAAGTTGGTTTGGCGTACCTCTTCCCAATGAATATTCGGATTGGAAAGGGTGGTAGATACCAAAGCGGTGGAGTTGTTGTTGCCGAAAGGATAGACTCCCGTATTATAGGAAGCAACAAAACCGTAGTTACCGATTTCCTGATTACCGGTCACACCGTATCCGATACGCAGTTTGAGGTCATTCACCGGAGAGTTGTCTTTCGGGAACCATTCTTCCTGCGAAATACGCCATGCCAGAGAAACGGAAGGGAATGTTCCCCAACGGTTGTTCTTACCGAAGCGGGAAGAACCGTCACGGCGCACAGTGGCTGTAAGCAGGTATTTATCTTCGTAAGAATAGTTGAGACGTGCCATCAGAGAAAGCAGTGCCCAGTCGCTCTGGCTGCCACCGATGCTGTACATCTTCTCTCCGTTGTCCATTTCATGGATATTATCAAACATGAAGATATTCTTTTGAGCATTCAGGTAATCATAGTTGTTCCACTGGGCGGAAGAACCTGCCATCACACCTACACGATGTTTTTGGGCGAAAGTATGGTCGAATACAAAATAATTATCCCACAGGTAGGTAAATGATTTGTTGTCACTCTTATAGCGGGAGGATTCTTCTACCGGATTCGGTTTCCAGTCGTAAGCCGGAGTAAAGTTGTCGACAAACCAGAATTTGGCGTCATAACCGAAGGTGCTTTTCAACTTCAACCATTTGGTAAAGGCAATCTCTCCGGTGATATTTGCCAGAAAGTTATATCCTTTCGTCTCGTTCGTCATCATGTACAACGTACCGATCGGATTGCGGACACTTCCATACCATTGCGCTTCCTGTCCGGGACCGCTCCAGCTACCGTCTTCATTCTTCACCGGCTGGGTGGGGAGTGCTTTCATCGCATCTCCGATGCTGTAAGTTCCTCCTTCTTTCACGTCCGTACTGAATGTCAGATTAGTAGTGAACTTCAACCATTTATTAACCTGGGCATCACTATTTGCCTGAAAGTTGAAACGACGGTAATTAACGCTTTCCACGATACCGGACTGGTCGAGGAAACCGCCGGATACATAGTAATGTGCCTTTTCCGTACCACCGGAATAGCTAACCGAATAACTTTGTTTCACTCCCGTACGTAGCATCTCATCCAGCCAGTTCGTTCCTGTTCCCAATAAAGAAGGGTCTGCCCAATAAGGGTTTGTATTATCATCATTATTAGACAGCATATCATTGCTCAAAGCGGCATATTGCGCAGCATTCAGCATATCGGGTACTTTAGTAGCGTTCTGAATAGCCCAGTTTGCGTTTACCGTTACTTTTCCGGCACCTTCGGCACCACGTTTGCTGGTAATCATCACCACACCGTTGGCACCACGCGAACCATAGATAGCTGTTGCCGAAGCATCTTTCAATACGTCTACCCGTTCCACATCAGCCATATTTAAGGAAGACAATCCCAAGTCGGTAGGAATTCCGTCAATGACAATCAGCGGGTTACTGTTATTGATCGTACCCAAACCGCGGATTTTAATGGTGACATTATCACCCGGCTTACCGGCATCGATAATCTGCACGCCGGATACTTTTCCCTGCATTGCCTGACCGATATTAGCTACCGGAGAGTCTTTGATGTCCTTCACTCCGACAGAAGATACGGCACCAGTCAAATCGCTCTTTTTCATCGTTCCGTAACCTACTACAACAACTTCGTCCAATACTTCCGTATCTTCCTGCAAGGTTACTTTCAACGAGTTTTTCCCGTTCACCGGAACAGTCTGCGTTTTATAGCCGACAAAAGAGATAGTCAGCGTGCTGTTAGCCGGAACGCTTAATGAGAAATTACCGTCTACATCGGTTATCGTACCATTCGTTGTACGTCCTTCCACCACACTGGCACCGATCACCGGTTCACCTGTGGCATCTACTACATGTCCTTTTATTGAAATCTGTTGTGCGAATGCACTAAGAGATAGGAACAAGCCCCACATTATTAATAAGAGGCGGCGTTCAAAGCCTTTCGACTTCATACTCTGTTTCATGTACATTAATTTAAAGTTAATATTAGGGTTACTTTTGTTTTCGTTCTCTGTGTCATTGCTGAAATGACCGTGAAACAAAAGTATCCACATTTCATACTGCTTCTTTGAGCAGATAGCAAAAATATAGTGATTTACACAGTACCTCACAGTATAAACCACTAAATATAAGAACTTTATAAAATAGAAGTCAGACTAAAAAAGTAGTGATTTTCTTATTCTTCCACCTTCCCTATTTGCATTACTTTAGTCTCAAATTCATCTCTTTCTCCCAAAGCTTTGTTACGGACACGGGTCCGGTAATTATAAATGGTAGTCACGGAATAACGGAGGAATTGCGCTATCTTGGTACTGTCCGTAATCCCCAGCCGGATAAGGGCAAAGATACGGAGTTCGGTGTTCAACAGTTCTCCCGGTTTGGGTTGCATGGGTTCTGTGAGCAGCGCATTAAATTCCTCCACAAAATTGGGGAAGAGTTGCAGGAAAGTCATGTCGAAATTTGCATAAAACTCTTTCAGTTCTTCGTCAAGGAATTGAGAAGATTTAATGGCTTTATATAGTTCTTCCACTCTTCCGGCAGCGGCAATTTTATTTAGGGAACGACGGTATAAATCCATCTTGTCGAGATAAGTGGAGCATTGGTCCATATATCGGCCGATATATTCCTCCTTGATATAGTTGGCTTCCGAAAGCGTATGGTTCATCTCTTTCAGTTGCGAGTTGGAGTCGTGAAGTTCTTCGTTCAGTTCTTGCAACAACGTATTGGTATCAACCACTTCGCGACGTGCGGCAGCAACCTTTTTCATCTGCTTGTAAACGAAGAAAATGGCAACCAACAAAAATACGGAAAGCAAACTGATACAAATCAATGATACTTTCATCTCCTGCTGCTGCCGTTTGGTTTTCAATTGGTAAGCCTGGTCAATGATAGGAAAGACTTGCGAGATTTCTAACGTACGAAGGCGGGCATTACAAAGAGTGGCATCCTCTAAGGAGCATTTCAGGTAATTGTAGGCACGGTCAATATCCCCTTCATCGTAAACAAGGGAAGCGAGTTTGCGCAAAGATACATATTCCTTTACTGCCGATTTCAGGTCGGCAATAGCCGAAAGGGCCAGGTAATGTTTTTGCCCCTGCTTGTCGCCTTTCAACCGGTAACCCTCGGAGAGAGTATAAGTAAGCATTGCTTTTGAATGGTCATCCAAAGAAGGTTTGTTGTAATATTCCATCAGCATACGGATGGCTTCATCGTATTGAGCATGTACGATACACTTATCCGCCATCACCAATACGTGCCCCAAAGAGTCGGAAGCGTTGACCTGCAGAAGAGAGTCACGATACAGATCCGTCATTCGATAATACTCTTTCTTGACTTTCTCCGTAACGGCATAATCTCCCATCAATCCGTAAATAGTGCGATACAGATGATAATAGTAACCATAGAGATAATCGGGCAACGTTTTCTTATTAATCTGCCCCAATAGTTCCAACGCTTCTTTATACATTCCGGTAGTTCCCATCACTTCCGCCATATTCATGGCAGCATCATCCAGGTAATCCAGTTTATCCATGCGATGCGCCAGTTCCTCTTTCCGTTGAGCATAGACAAAAGACGAATCCAGATTATAAGCCCGGTATTCATCGAAAAGACGTCCGCAAAAACCATATCGTTGTTCATCGGAAGTAGCCTCCGCCAACAATTTCTTCAGGTCAGCGATACGCGCCTCCTTTTCCGCTCCATAGATCTGACGGTTTTTAATGATACCATCAATCTCACGAAGTAACGCATCGGTACTCTTATTATCTTTTGCATAAAGCAGACCGGAAAGGACGATTGTCACAAAAATCAGAATCACTTTTTTCATAGTGCCGTATGTATTATAGTTGCAAAGATAAAAGTCTTTCAGAAACTTCCGGCTTTCAGGAGAAAATTATTGCAGGCAGAAAAACAATGTTTATTAAAAAGAGGAGGTAAATCGGATTTATTATAAACATAATTATTATATTTGTAATAATTGTATTTATAATAATCAGTATGGCAATCGTTAATAACCCTTTTATCGTAGGCGGATACCTATCTCCCCATTACTTTTGTGACCGCGAAGTGGAAACAGAACAGTTGATACGTAACATAACCAATGGAAGAAATGTCGTTATCATTTCTGTGCGTCGCATGGGAAAGACAGGTCTGATTCGTCATTGCTTTTATCAGGATGAGATTAAAGAGCATTACTATACATTCTTCATTGATATTTATGCGACAGCCAGCCTTAGGGAATTTGTATTCGCTTTGGGAAAAGAGATTTTCGAGAAGCTCAAACCCAAAGGAATGAAGTTCATCGAACGTTTCTTCTCCGTCATTTCCTCACTGCGCGCAGGTTTTAAACTGGATTCTGTTACGGGAGAACCCACCTTCGATATTGGATTAGGAGACATTCATACTGCAGAAACAACACTGGATGAAATCTTCGCTTATTTAGAACAGGCTGATAAACCTTGTATCGTAGCCATCGACGAATTTCAGCAAATAGGCAATTACACAGAGAAGAATGTAGAAGCCATATTGAGAACTAAAGTCCAGCATTGCCAAAATGCTCGTTTCATCTTTGCCGGAAGCCAGAAACACATTATGATGAATATGTTCAACAGCCCGGCCCGACCTTTTTATCAAAGTGTCAATATGATGCAACTAAAGAGCATTCCGCTTACGGCATACAGGGCATTTGTTGAAAGGCTTTTCCTTGAAAATAAGAAACGTATTGAAGAAGAACTGATAGACGAAGTATATAATTTCTTTGAAGGACATACCTGGTATGTACAACTCATGTTTAATGAATTATATATACTGACCGGAAAAGGGGAAGTGTGTGATCGTTCCCTCCAAAGTATTGCCCTGACCAATATCCTGCAGATGCAGGACTTCACATATCAGGAGATTTTCTCCCGCCTTCCGGAAAAACAGAAAGAAGTACTGATTGCTATCGGAAAAGAACAAAAAGCAACCGGAGTCACTTCAGGAAAATTTATAAAAAAATACAAGCTAAGTACTCCGAGTTCCGTACAAGCTGCACTCAAGGGATTACTGGAAAAGAATCTAGTCTCGCAGGAACAAAATCATTATGAAATATCCGACAAGCTGTTGGGAGTCTGGCTACAAAAGAATTACTAAGTTAAGTTATAACCTCTAGCAATCAGAAATCGCTTACTAGAGAAGATTTTTTAATTTCATTTCTCATATTCTCATCAATTCTTATAAAGAGCATATAATCAAACAATTATCTTATGAGAAATACCGTATTAAAAAGTGTTTCTCATAAGATACTCCCTATTTTAGCGTAAATTCCGGCTTATTCTCATAACGTTTTAGGCTATTTCTCATAGTCAGCTTACCAGCTCCTTTCGTGACAAATCCTCATTAAACAACCGTTATACACCCGTTATACTTCTATTATCCCATAACCATCATTCCATTAACGTGCCGATATTGTTAACTTCCCACAGCCGTGGTGACTTCTTCCCACAGCCGTGACGAGTTCCTACCACGGCCGTGGGAAGATCTTGTCACGGCCGTGACGAACTAAAGATACCGGTGCTTTAGTGGAATTATACCGGTATCCCAACGTAACGATGCCGCCATCCCAACGTAAATATACCGGCTACTCTCCCCATAAAGTCCCACTTGATTAATCTTAAAATAAGACGCTTGACAAGAAATCAAGGCTGACAATAAAAGTGCATATATTTTATTGTCAGCTTATTATCAGCATCTATTGTCATACAGTATAAAATTGATAGTCAATTACTTAAATATTATTCTGACAGATTGACAATAAAAAGAGTACAAATTGCTAAGTATTAGCTCAACAAAATAAGACGATTGTTCATTGATGCATCCTTGTGGACCAATTCAGTTTTATTCTTTTGATTCTTATACACAGTTTTTTTAACAGGCATTTATAACAACCGCCCCGTCCTAATTCAAGTTCTATTTCTAAATCCCGTACCCGTTCGTTTTGTTCCATCCACATGCCCCGTAACGCATCTCGCTGTGATTTGGCTTCCCTATACATTTCAAGCTCTTTGTCGCGTGCCCCTAAGAGGAAAGCATATATCAAGCACGTCTCGGATTTACTGATACAGAATTGTTCCAATGCTTTCACATATTCCGGATCAATGCCTTTCTCCCTGGTTTTCAGGAATCCACGGAGACTTTCATCGTTTACAACCGTTTTGTAATCCTTGAAATATGACATGATTACCCGCATATCCACCCAAAGTTGGATATATTCTTTTTTAAGATTGTATTTCTTAGCCGCTTCTTCTACGCTAATCCATTCTGACATAATGTTCGTTTTTTTATGTGTGATACAATGAAAGAGGGATACTCTTTTTATTATATTAGTGCAACGGGCATCTACGCTTCCTGCAGTCCGGTGGGCGGGGATTGGTTAGGTTATATTGGGGTATTATGAATAAACCGACCGGATACAAGAAAGGCGCAGATGCTGTTGCACCATTATCCGCTCATGAGGCTTAGCAAGACCTTTCCAAAGGATAATGATAACAACAGACACCCACGCCAATCGTTTATATATAACACATTCCTGACGGATATGTTGATATACACCGTTCGCGTGGAGTATCTGCTGAATCATCTCTCTTTGGTCGAAAGTTGCTAATTTTCATGAGCGAGAGATAATACGCTTTTACTCCAATAAGAGATAAAACCACTTTCCACCAGTTCCATCACGCTGATGGGCAGAAAGCGTGTGACAAAGATAAATGATTTATTTGGAATATATTGGAAATAAGGTAATAAATAATAAAAGGTACATACCTTACAATAGAAACAGACAAAAGAAAAACAATTCTGTTAATAAGCCCTCAACCCATAATCGAATCTCATCTTCTTGCTATCTTTCACTTCAATTTTCAACAAATTACTTCCTTTTCGCAAGTAACGGCTGTAATCGCTGATATTATATTGATTATATTGCCTGGTCTGCTTTGCCTCCTGCGCAAAGACTTCCACTCCATTCAGCCAAACTTTGGCTTCTCCGGCAACATTCAGCCATAAAGACAGATGATTGAAATCCTTATCCACCTTAAAAGTAGCTTCTGATACTACCGTAGAACGAGGGGGACAGTCGAAAGGCAAAGAAGTCATTTTCAGCTCCTGACCGTTCAGACCGACAAGACGGGTATTCTTGCTTCCGTTCTGACCGTCTGCAATCAAAGTAACAGCTTTCGCAGGGGTGATTTCATACAAACGGTTGTGCATCAGGTGTAACAAGCCTTCCGGTATTTTAGTTACTTTCCGGTCGTAAGTAATCAGGCCGTTTACTTCTCCTTCCACATCAGTGGTTTGTGTATAGACTGCCGCACTCAATCCTTGGACAATCAGCGTTTCCAAATCATATACCAGACGGCCGTAGCTATCAATCAATGCCATTGCCCCGTCGATATTCTTGTACCCCCAGTTCCTCATATTCGGATTCCAGATATGTTCCTTGATCGCCCAGCCATAGCCGCCGAATTCTCCCAGTACGGAAATGCGGTTGCCGTTGTTCTCCGGCAGAATCATGGAAGTGACAGGATAATTATGTACGTCGTACATATCGCCTACGCCTCTGTCCGTCCAGCCGGTCACTCCGTTTATCAGGCGTGTATCGTCGTATTTTATCACTTTATTTACGATTTCCACCGTGTTATGCTGTCCCCATCCTTCATTGAAAACCACCCAGGTAGTGATACAGGGATAGAAACGGAGACGGTCGATCATCTCGAACATTTCTTTTTGCCATTGGCGGGTGTGTTCTTCGGGGGCGTTCCAATCAGTAGTAGCCAACGGATTGACGTGTTCCTCCTTCTTCCTTGACGTAGCAAAACCGGAAACCATGTCTTGCCACATCATCAATCCCAGGGAATCAGCGTAATAATAATATTGCTCCGGTTCTACTTTGATATGTTTACGGATCATATTGAATCCCATCTTTTTCAATTGCACCATGTCCCACAACATCGCTTCCTCGGAAGGAGGAGTCAACAATCCGTCGGGCCACCAGCCTTGATCCAATGGACCGTATTGGAAGATGGGTTGGTTATTCAGGCAAATACGGTTATATCCGCACTCATCTTTACGGACATCTACTTTTCTCAAGGCAAAGTAACTCTTTACCCGGTCTAAAACACGTCCTCCATTGGATAAGACAATATTCAAATGATACAGTTTCGGAGATTCGGGAGACCATAAGACAGCGTTTGGAACGTCTATCTCCATCACATCACGCAACTTCTGTTCCACCGTCTTGATTACTTTGCCATCATCCAACACTTCTATTTTCACTTCTTCATTGCCTTTGGCTCCGATTATATCGAAAGCCAGCTTCACGGATTTTCTTTCAATATCAGTGGAAGGAAGTACCTGACGGATATAGGTTTTATTCACCGCTTCCAGCCACACAGTTTGCCAAATGCCCGATACAGGCGTGTACCAAATACCTTCCTGATTAAGTTGTTGTTTCCCTCGGGAAATAGATTCCGTGTCCGTCGGGTCGGTGACGGCTACTTCAATGCTTTGAGGGCCACTCTTCTTCAGGTATTTAGTAATATCGAACGAGAACGGGTTGTTTCCTCCTTTATGCGTACCGACCAACCGGTTATTCACCCATACTTGACATTCATAATCCACTGCTCCGAAATGCAGGATAGTAGATTTGTTCTTCCAGGAAGGATCTAAGGTGAACTCACGTTGATACCATAGTTTATCCGTAGGAAGAAATGTTTTCTGCACTCCGGACAGAGATGATTCAATCGCAAACGGGACCAGGATTTCCCCTTCAAAGGAAACATTCTTCCGAGGCGTGTTCTGATCCGTTACGGCATACTTCCACAATCCGTTCAGATTGATCCATTCTGCCCGTTGCAACTGTGGTCTGGGATAACTTTGCCACACATTTTCCGGCGTCACCTGTTCAGCCCATACTGTTTTAATTTTATCTCCTTTAGGCTCCCATGCATGGGTAAACACCTGCGACATGGCTCCTAAAGCCAGAGTTAGTAAGATTCTCTTATCCATAAGCATTAGCGGGTTTTATATTCTTTAAAATCTTTCCGTCGATTCTTATTGTAGGTATTCCACATTTTCTGGAAATACAAAACATCACTCTTGTCCGCCCATTCGAAATAGGCTGTTTCCAATTCTTTTGCCATTTCAGGATATTTACCGATCAGGTTGTGCTGTTCGGTACGGTCTTCCTTGATGTTGTACAATTCCCATTCATCTCCCTTGAAGTTGGCGGAAACCAGCTTCCAGTCACCTTTACGCACCATGCGGTTGCCTTCATGCTCGGCATAAATATATCTTTCGGGCATCTTCTTTCCTTTCACAATCGGAAGGATAGACTGACCTGCCGTAGGCAGAATCGCTCTTCCCTGATATTCTTTCGGATAAGTGGCTCCTGCCAGTTCCACACAGGTAGACATGATATCGGAGAATTGTGCAGGCTGATGATTCAGTCCGCCTTTGTTCTTCACATGATTACCCCAGAAAATGATACACGGAGTAGAAATACCTCCTTCGTGTGCATAATGTTTATACAGCGTGAACGGCGTGCAGCAGACATTTGCCCAGCCTGTACCGTAATGATGATAGGTTCCGGGCAAACCCATTTGGTCGAGTTCTTCTCCGGTATGGGTATGGTATTCGACTCCGGTCTGTTTGTCGAAACCGAATTCGTGCCATTCGGCACAAGCTCCGTTATCGGACATAAACATGATAAATGTATTGTCTAACTCACCGTTCTTCTTCAATTCATCTACTACCCGGCCGATGTTCGCGTCCATCACATCTACCATAGCGGCAAAAATGGACATACGGCGTGCGAGGTCGGTCTGCTGATCTTTCGTCAATGAGTCCCATGCCGGTAACGGATGCGTTTCATCTTCAAACAGACTTTCGGGAACCACGCCGCGCGGACTAAGTGCCGGTTTGCCTTGCATGAGTTTCAGGTCAACAATCCGTTTCCAGCGGGCGTCACGAATCTTATCCCATCCTTGCATATAGAGAGACATATATTTATCGGTCACTTCTTTCGGCGCGTGCAAAGGGAAATGGGGAGCATTATAAGCCAGATACAGGAACAACGGTTTCTTCTCCTGATGTGCCTGGTCGATAAAGTCAATCGCATAATCCGTTATCACATTGGTAGCGTAGAAAGTTCCTTCCTCATAGTGTCTGGGCGTACGGTCTTTCGGCAAACGGGTATATACCGCCGGATTCCAGAAAGAGTTGAATCCACCCAACAGTCCGTAATATTCCTGAAACCCACGAAGAATGGGATTTGATTTATTCCCCAGATGCCACTTTCCCGACATCGCCGTAAAGTATCCGGCATCTTTCAGGACTTCCGCAATCGTGACATTATCCGAATTGGAACGGAAACCGGAATATCCTTTCGGCCAAGCAGGATGACTGCCGTCCATGTGTCCCAATCCCGTCTGATGCGGATAAAGCCCCGTCAACAGGTTGGCACGCGACGGGCAACTGCGTGCACTGTTATACATCTGCGTCATACGGACGCCATTCTTTGCCAGTTTATCCAACACCGGTGTATGAATCTCACCACCGAAACAGCCAAGATCGGAGAAGCCCAAATCGTCTGCCAGTATGATAATAATATTCGGTTTGTCCTGCGCATACGTCATCGGGACCAGAGCCAGGCTGCCTGCTATCAATAAAGAAGTTTTCATTTGGTATTATAATTAAAGTTGGGTTTGAATTTACCATTCTCATAGATCATCGGAATTAATCCGGGACGGCACGTCACTTTATATTCCGCCGCCTGTGCCCCACGCGGATTGAAGAACATGGTAGCCCACCAGTTTCCATCCTTATCCTGGAAAAGGTTGTTGTGTCCTCCTCCCGTGATGGCATTGTAGCGTTCGCTATAGGGACCATACACATTATCGGCTGTCGAGATGATGCAGTCGTAACTATAACGTGTCTTCGGCGAGGTTACTCCCTTTTTCTCGATATAGGTATCTCCCTCCGACGTACGGTGCGACCATATAGCCTGTACAAGGTGATATTTGTTATCGTATTTGAAGATAAACGCTCCTTCAATATACGGTTCCGGATTATATTTTTTCTCTTTCAATGTTTTCAGTTCCTCGGCAAATCCGCTCATATCCGGTTTCATACGGGCGATATAATGGTTGTGCCCGACAAAGTAGACAGTGCCGTCCGTATCTTCGAACAAACTTCCGTCGATATTCGGGAAGATGGCTTTGTCTTTATTACCTTCGATATTCTCGTACGGTCCTTCCGGTTTTCCGGTCTTGCTCCGCAAAATGAAAGAACCTCTCCCACCTGCCGACTCATTCATGCAGGCAACGATAAACCAGTTCTTCGCGCTTTTGATATAATGCATTTCCGGAGCCCACACTGCATGGAAGCGGTTGTCCATCGGATCACCGTTGATGGATTTCTTCTGATATTTCTCTCCTGCTTTATATACTTTCGGCTTCTTTTGCCAGGTTCCGTCTTTTTCCATCGACCATATTTGTCCTCTGGCTTCCCAGGACTTCATATCTTTGGAACGCCACAAGTACAAACCGTCGTTCCAGTCCCAGCAATGCCTCTGTCCCGGAAAGTAACGGTCGGGGGTAGAGGTGGTTCCTGTGATATAATAATAACCGTCGGGACCCAGCGTAGCCCAAGTGTCCCTCATCCAATAATCAAATGCCGGCTTTACAGATGTCGGAACACGTAGTTCCGGAGCGTTTGTATCTGCCATTCCATATAACTGTGCTGATGCTGTAGAGATGGAAATAAATCCTGTAAACAAGATCAATCCTAATCGCAAAATCAATTTCATAAATTTCTGTTTTATGTTTACGGATACAAAAATAGGCCGTTGCGGGGCAGACTTCATGGAATCATGTTTTTAATATCCGTAGGTATGTACAATCTTCTTATTTTTTAGTGTTCCGGGTGGAGATAATTAAATGGATTCTGTTTAAAATGGTAACGTCTTTGCGGGAGAGGCAGCGGGTCCTGCAAACGCAACTCCCATGCCAGTAAACGGGTCAGAAGTTCTGTTTGAATTTCGCTGTATTTCTTCTCGCCAAACAGATTATGAATTTCCGAAGGATCTTTCTTTAAATTATAAAGTTCTCCGTTACCATAATGATTCATGACCAGTTTCCAGTCATCCTTTCTTATCATGCGTGAGGTACCGCTTTGCGTCCAGGTGTTCAGTTCGTCGAAGTGGGCTATTTTGCCGGAAGTCAATGCTCCTTCCTGTTCAAAAGTCAAGGAGGCATCCAGTCCGACATCGGCTCCTCCGAAGCCTTGTTGTACGACCATGCTGGAAAATTCTTCTTTAGGGTAAGCTTTTCCGGTCAGCATCGGCCACAAGCTACGGCCCTGAACTCCTGCCGGTATTTCGGCACCGATGGCAGAGCAGAAGGTGGGGAAAAGGTCGGCTATCGATACGTGGCTATCCATAGGGGCAGACTGGTTCTTGATGTGATATCCTGCCCATACCATCGGAATACGTGCGAGGCTTTCGGAAAGTCCGGCTCCTTTACGGATCAATCCGTATTCCCCCCAATAGTCACCATGGTCGGAGAGTACGACAAAGAGGGTGTTTTCATATTGTCCGCTGGCTTTCAATGATTCGATCAGTCTCTTGATCTGATCGTCTATCAACCGGATCATTCCGATATAGTTGGCACGGATTCGAGGCATGTCTTGTTCCAGGTTCGGGCAGGACGCGTCTTCCAGTTGCGCCAGAATACGGTATTTCTCTCCTTTCTTTGCCAAATCTTTGCGGGAGGTCTTTAAGACGGGAAGCTTATCGGGGGAGAACATGGAGTAATAGGGTTCACATACCTGATAAGGGTTGTGAGGTTCCGGAAAAGAGACCCATACGAAGAAAGAATTTTCTTTCTGCTGCTTAATCCATGCCAGTGCTTCGTTCACGATTTTGGTGGGATGCTGTTCTTCCAGCGAGATGGGAGATGGCTCCAACCATTGCCCCCTGGCTTGCTGATTCAGGAAACGGGCAGTCTCTTTCTCTGCGGGAGTCGTCTTTTTGTGCTTTCCCCAGTGTCCGTATTCAGACCAGAAATCGAGGTCGGCAGGTTTCAGGTAAGCGTGATTCTTACCGACCAATGCTGTTTTATATCCGTTTTCTTTCAATACGCCCACTAAGTCCTGTTGATAGGAAATGTCGGGAATATTGTGATTCGTGCGTACGTGAGTGGCGGAAGGAAAACGCCCGGTGAACATGGAACAACGTGCCGGAGAGCTGGCCGGCATCACAGTGTATGCCTTATTGAACCATACATTCTCTTGCGCCAACCGGTCGACAAAGGGAGTCACTTCCAGCGGAAAACCTTCCCTGCCGCACAAATCGGCACGCTGCTGATCGGTCATAATAACCACAATATTCGGTTTGCCGGTTTGTGCCTGGGCTGATATTGTCAAACCTTGTATGGCAAGCCCTGTGATACAAAAGATTGCTTTCATTTTATTAATTTGCTATTTGACGATTAAAAAACTGTCTTGACTTATATCTCGGAATAGTAAATGATAATTTTACGGGGTGCCCTGAAAGGGCTTAATTATATAGCGTAGGGCAACGCTCTACGTAAAAACGGCAATCTGAATTTGCGCCCTGAAAGGGCATAATTGTATACAGTTCCGCCCTTGCAGGGCTTGTGGCTGGTGTGTCTTTTTCGTAGGGCGTTGCCCTACGCTATATAATTAAGCCCTTTCAGGGCACCCCAATAAATATATAATTGTAAGGCTTTCAGCCTAACTGCAAAAT
>NZ_QTNF01000051.1:23378-29975 GCF_003603455.1 Bacteroides sp. AM37-9
TAATTGTAAGGCTTTCAGCCTAACTGCAAAATTCCCATTTAACCGATAAATTCCCATTTAACCGCAAAATTCCCATTTATCATTTCAATTTAAAACGGTATACAACCATGGAAGCGGCCTCCAGTTCGAGCGGTTGATTCAGGTCCAGTCCGACTTCCGTCTCTACCGGTTGGACTTCATTCGGGGTAAACGGGGTGTTTTCTTTTCCCGGAACCAGTACCAGGCTTGTTTTATGTGCCTTGACGGGACGTTTGAAGCCGGAAACTTCCGGTTGTAGAATGACTTTTTTATCCTGCAGGTTTATCAGTTTCAGGATATATTGTTTGCTGGCCGTATCATATCCCATCGTAACAAAGATGTTCTGCAAACCTTCTATATCCTTGATCGCTGCATCCAGACACACGTCAAACGTGTTATCCCTGAACATCTTTGCCAGATAGAAGAAGGAAGTCTTTACGCTACTGTCTACTCCATTAATCAACATCGGCAGGAAGATACGGTGTTCCAGAAAGTCCCAATGCCTCATCACCGGACGTTCGGCAAACAAAGGATTCAGATCGCCGTTGCGTTCTATTGACATACGAATGGCTCCGGTAGCCAGCAGGTTATAAGGATACTTTCCGTTGATTCCCAATTCGCCGATAAATAGATCGGCAACACCTCGTTTGTAGTTATCAAAGCGATAATGCTGTTCGCAAGCCCATTCGATTGAGTTATAATAATGCTCATCGAACACTTTTACATTCTTCGGGTTGACAAAATTGGGAATATCTTTCCGTTTGTCGTCATTCTCCCTTCCGACTACACGGATGACACTATTGGCTATATAAACCAAGTCAGGATATTTGGCGGACAATGCCTGATAGATTTTTTCATAACGTTCCCAATACACAGGGCCGAAATCTTCATTTCCAATCTCGATATATTTTAGCGGGAAAGGAGCAGGATGACCGTTCTTTGCCCGTTCGGCTCCCCATTTCGTAGTTGTATCACCAATGGCATACTCGATGGCATCCAACGCATCCTGGATATAAGCGTCCAGATCGACATCAATGTGTCTGAAATTCCACTGTGGACTTTGCTTCACCCAACCGCTGCAAATCATACCCGTAGGCATCACATACATCGCATCGGCTCCCACATATTCGCACAATTCATAAAACTCATGATAACCGATTCCGTCGGTACGGTAATAAGGTGCCCATTTGCTCCACTGTCCCGGACGATTTTCAATCGGTCCGAGCGTCTTTTTCCAGTGATACATCGTTTCTTCATTGACTCCGTGCACGATGCATCCGCCCGGAAAACGGATAAAGCTGGGAGAAAACTCTTTCAGGTTCTGAACAATGTCTTTACGGAATACGGATTTCCCATCGTTCCAGGTATCGGACGGAAACAGGGAAACGACATCTATCTGAAATTGTCCTTTCGACATCGGTTGTATGGCAAACATTCCACGCCGGACGTTCTTTTCCGGTTTCAGTTCACCAGTATATTTTGTCCATTCCCGATTCCCTACATTCACTTCGATCACATTGCTCACCCGCTGTCCCCATTCGTCAACCAGAAATACACGTAACGGAGCGGAATAATTCCTGTTCTTCAGAAACAAGGAAAGGCGGTAAGACGTATCCGTCTTCAGGTTCATTCCATAATATCCACGGTTGAGAATCAGGGCATTCGGATGGTTCGCAATATCTTCCGTGACATTAACCAGCATCGAATACTTATTTTCCCCACTCATCGGATTTTCATCCGTGCGACTGATAAATACAGGAGTATATGATAACGGATAAGTCGTCCATCCAATCAGCGGATCGGCCTGAAACACTTTTTTCTCTTTAACGCGGGGAGCCGGAACATTTTCATAAAGACCGTTCTTCACAGATAATCCGGCAGGCGGTGTAGCTTCTTCAAACGAACGGTTACGTATCAGTTCGGCGTGCAAGGCACCCTCGCCCATCATTCCTATTTCTTCATAATGGAAACCGTACTTTACGGGAGCCACTTTGTGGGTTTTCGATTTATTGATATACAACGTTCCATCGGAGGAAGACGGAGAGGAACTATTCCCATATACCAGAGGTAATGTGAAAAACAGACCGATACCAAACGTAAAGGATTTGACTGTCGAATGATTCATAGCATTTGTTTTTAGAGTTTCACATTGCAAATGTGGTCTTTTCTATCCAAGAAAAACAGAAAAATAATGCTTAATACCTGCAATCATGTATAAAAATCTGTAGCGAAGCGGCAAACTGAACATGAGTGCTGCCCGTTTGAACAATTCTACGACTGTTCAAAACAAAAAAAGACGTATCTTTAGGTCGTGAAAATCAATCAGAAAAGCCATGAGAACCACCTTACTTAAATTCGTACTCTTATTTAGTCTCGTGCTCTTAAATACAAGCTTGTCGACGGGACAGATTCAATATAATAACATACGCTTCAAACAGCTAAGTATAGCTGAAGGACTCCCGCATAATACGATCAATGCAATCACCCAGGACAACCACGGGTTCATCTGGTTTGGTACACGCAACGGATTGTGCCGATATGACGGTTATAATATCAACCTGTTCGCACATAATGAAGCCGACAGCACTTCACTCCGCCACAATTTCATCACACGCTTATATAACGATTCGCTCCGTAACATTCTATGGATCTCTACCGATCAGGGCATCTGCAGCTATAACTACGAGACAGAAGATTTCACCCGTTACCGGATTAAAGGAAACATTAAGGACGATGTTTGTTTCCTGAACACTAGCAATGGAATGCTTCTGGCAGCTTGTAGCAACGGGCTCTACCGTTATAATGAGCAAGACAGTCTGTTCGTTCCTTTTCTTCTCGATGAAGAAAAGCCTCATGTGAGATACTTTGCGGAGGACGGAGACAAAACCTTATGGATAGACACCAACAAAGGACTGATGCGATACAGTCTGGAGAAGAAACAGTTCGTTTCCCTCCCGACTCTCATCCAGCCTTTTACACAACAATGCAACAATGCCGTCCTGATCTCGTCCAACCAGCTTTTATTTAATACTAACAACGATTTTTTCGTCTATCATATACAAAGCAATACCCTGTGTAATCTCTCGAAAGACCTTGAGGTGAAAGACTTCCGGTGTGCGGCAACCGACCATACGGGGAATATATGGGTAGGCACGGAGTATGGCATCTTCGTATTCAACAAACTCTATCAACTGATTGCACATTACGAGCAATCGGAGCGGGATTTAAGTGCGCTGAACGATTCTCCCATTTACAGTCTTTATCAGGACAAGGCTCATAATATGTGGGTGGGAACCTATTTCGGAGGAGTCAACTATTATATATTCGGTTCCGACCAATTCCAGATATATCCATACGGAGCCAGTTTCAATCATTTGAGCGGAAAGGCTGTCCGCCAGATTATCAATGCTCCGGACAACGGTCTGTACATCGCCACCGAAGATGGCGGATTGAACTACCTGGACAATAAGAAAGAAATCACCCGCGCCGAACGGCTTCACAAGCAAATGCAAATCTACGCCAAGAACATACATTCTTTATGGCTCGACAAAGATAACAGCCTGTGGCTCGGACTGTTCCTGAAAGGAGCTCTTCACTATATACCGCATCTAAACCGCACGGTGGACTATAATCTACTGTCGGATGAGGTTTCTTCCGGCTTCTGTATCATCGAAGACAAGAACGATCATATTTGGTACGGAGGTCCTTCAGGTTTATTCCTGATCGACAAGAAGAAAGCGAACTCCCGCCCGGAGAAGATTTCGCCTCTCCGTATCTTCAACCTGGTACAGTTTAATGACAGTATCCTCTGGGCAGGAACCCGAAAAGGCAGTATGTTTCAGATAAACACCCGTACACTGAAAGTGACCTCGCTCCCTATCCTGCCGCATACCGATCTCTATGTGACCTACATCTACCCCGATTCACATCAACGGATATGGATAGGTACAGACAACAACGGGCTTTATGTATCAGACCGCAACGGTAACATTATCGCCTTTTACAGTAAAGAACAGTTGGGATCCAACGCCATCAAAGGTATCATTGAAGATGAGATGAGTAATGTTTGGGTAGGTACCGGAAACGGACTTTGTTGTATCAATTCCCAAACAGGAAGCATTGACCGATATACCACGGCCGACGGATTACCCATCAACCAGTTCAACTACTCCTCCGCCTGCAAGAAGCCTGACGGAGAATTGTATTTTGGAACTATCAACGGTATGATTTCTTTCTACCCGGAACAGGTACGCTCCGTCAATCCCCGTTTCAACATTGCACTGACTGCCATTTGGAGCAACAGCGAATATATGTCGCCCAACAATGAGAAAGCATTCATCCCTTCCTCTATCTCCGAACTGACAGAAATCACCCTGACCCACGAACAAGCCCAATCCCTGCGTCTCGAATACTCCGGACTGAATTATCAATATACCGACAACACTCAATATGCGATGAAAATGGAAGGTATCGACAAGGACTGGCAGTTTGTAGGCAACCAGCATCAGGTACGCTTCTCCAATCTGCCTTCAGGAAGATATATCTTAAAGATCAAAGCCAGCAAAGATGGTATCCACTGGGACGAAACGGGCCAAAAGGACCTTGCTATCAGAGTCCTTCCTCCCTGGTGGCTCTCGCCGGAAGCATATTTAGTTTATGCATTACTCTTCCTATTAATCATTTACGCCGCATACAGATATACCAAAACGCGTATCATCCTGCTCATGCGACTGAAAACGGAGCATGAACAGCGCGTCAACATAGAGAATATGAATCAACAGAAGATCAATTTCTTCACTTACATCTCCCATGACCTGAAAACACCGCTGACCCTGATTCTATCGCCTCTGCAACGATTGATCCAGCAGCCACAAATCAGCAACAACGATAAAGAGAAACTGGAAGTCATCTACCGAAACGCCAACCGGATGAATTATCTGATTAATGAACTATTGACATTCAGTAAAATCGAGATGAAACAGATGCGTATCAGCGTCCGGAAGGGAGACATCATGCACTTTCTGGAAGAACTGTCGCACATCTTCGACATTGTAGCCGGGGAACGGGAAATTGACTTCATCGTCAATCTGGAAGACACCGAAGAGGAAGTCTGGTTCTCGCCTTCCAAACTGGAACGGATTCTTTATAACTTGCTCTCAAACGCATTTAAATATACTCAACCCGGCGGATACGTCAAGTTGAGTGCCAAACTAATAAAAGAAGAGAAAGGAACATTTGTGCAAATCTCCGTCAAAGACAATGGCAGGGGGATTCCTAAAGAAGCTCAAGAACAAATATTTGAAAGTTACTACCAAGTTGAGAAGCGCGACCATCGCGAGGGATTCGGACTGGGATTATCGCTTACGCGTTCGCTCATACACATGCACAAAGGGGAAATCCGGGTAGAAAGCGAAATCAACAAAGGTTCGGACTTTATCGTTACCCTGAATGTATCGGAGGATGCTTATGGTCCCGATGAACGCTCGTCCGAGAACATCACGACCGAAGAAATACAGAAATATAACCAGCGAATCAAGGAAACCATCGAACTCATTCCTGAAAAGCTGACCAACAAAGAAAAAGATCCTGCCCGGGAATCTATTATGATTGTGGAGGACAACAAAGAAATGAATGATTATCTTGCCAGCATATTCAGCGAGAAATATGACATTATACGGGCGTATAACGGTGCAGAAGCCTGCAAGAAGATAGCCAAACAGTTGCCTAACCTCATTATATCGGATTTAATGATGCCGGTGATGGACGGACTGGAATTTACGGAACGTGTCAAACAGGACGTAACGACCAGCCATATCCCCGTTATCCTCCTGACTGCAAAGACCGATGAGAACGACCATACGGAAGGTTATCTGCGGGGAGCCGATGCGTATATCACTAAACCTTTCAACGCCAAGAATCTGGAACTGCTGGTACAGAATATCCAAAAGAGCCGGAAACAGAGTATTGAACACTTCAAACAGGCAGAAGAACTGAACATCAAGCAAATAACCAACAACCCGCGGGATGAAATATTCATGAAAGAACTGATGGAACTGATTATGGCGAACCTCACCAAGGAAGACTTCGGAGTAACGGAAATCACAGCCCATCTCCGCATCAGCCGCAGCCTGTTGCACATGAAGCTGAAATCACTCACCGGATGCTCCATCACTCAATTCATACGGACGATCAAAATGAAAGAGGCTAAAACTCATTTACTGAATGGTATGAATGTCTCCGAAGCATCATTTGCCGTCGGTATATCAGATCCGAACTACTTTACAAAGTGTTTCAAGAAAGAATTTAATATCACTCCAACAGAGTTTCTCAAACAGTTGAAATAGAAAGCAAAAGTAACTGCTTCAGAAATTCAACCTACCCTTAGACAACGTGTCAACTATTAATAGAAAAGTTCTTTTGCTCCCTTTGCAAAGATCTCTTCCCTTCATAGTAAAGTTGTCTTTGCCCTATTTCAAACTATAAACGCAAGTTCCGTTTATATAATTGCAAGCTTTGTTTTTATAAACCCTCAAATCCGCAACTAAGCTCTTCAGCGTCCTTCTTGCGTCTAAACGTCCT
>NZ_QTNF01000052.1:0-29940 GCF_003603455.1 Bacteroides sp. AM37-9
TCGGCTGAAAGACAGCCGATAAAATTGGCGTGGCGGAAAATAGTATGGTTACATTTCAAGGCTTTAATAAAAGACCGTTATTCGGATATCCGTGAGGTTACAATTGAAGGTAAGGGACAAGGTACAGTCAGTCTTATCAAAGAAACCATAGCTATTCGTGATAAATCAAATAAAGAGTTTGACAGGGTATGGGCTGTTTTTGATAAGGATGACTTTAATGATTTCAATGACGCCATACAGCTTGCAAAAAAGAATCATATTCTTTGCGCATGGTCTAATGAGTCATTCGAACTTTGGTATTATCTACATTTTCAATATTTGGATACCGGCATATCCCGTTCTCAATACATTGAGAAAATAGAAAGGGAAATACAAAATAGAACAAATGATTCAAACTACCGATATAAAAAGAAATCACCGGAAACTTTCGACATATTACAACGTATAGGAGATGAATCATTAGCTATCAAACACGCTCAACGCTTAAGAGAATCATTTTCGGGAACAGATTATGCGGCTCACAAGCCTTGTACTACTGTATATGAGCTAGTAGAAGAACTAACTCATCCTGAAAAGTTATTATGATCATAACATAACTATACATCAAGAAGGGCGGCTTCCGTGATGGGAGCCGCCCTTACTTTTTACAATTAACAAAAATCTAGAACCTATTGGTCTAATAACATCTAATTAGTTCTACTTATTTCTTCGTGAACTTATATACCGCGAACGTAGTGGGTTCCAGTTCGGTAGTAAACACGTTGCCTTCAATAGATACCGGAGTTTCCTGCGGAACGATGGCAAAAGGTTGCTCAAGTGTATTATCCTTATCCAAATCAATCGAACGAAGTTTGATACAACGGCCATTAGACAATACATCTTGTTTTTTTAATCCTTCAAAATTCAAGGTAATTGGCTGTATTGTGGCGGAAGTATTGGCAACCTTTACAATCAGTTCATTCTTATCCTTATCGAAAACAGCACTGGCAAAGAGTCCGTTCTGTCCTTCGGCTCCCGTTACATTTTTCTTGTTCATGGTAAGGGGAAGTACATTTGTTCCTTTGTTTTGTGCATACAGTTGTTGTACATAATAGCTAGTGGTACGCACAGAGTTCAGGTTATCGAACCAAATCATATCAGGACGCCATTGCCATCCTTCCACATGAGCGAAAAGCGGAGCATAGGTAGCCATGTGAACGATGTCAGCATTACGTTCCAATCCGGTCATGAAAGCAGCTTCGAGCAAAGCAGCATGATAATGGTTCCATTTCTTTCCTTTTCCATGGCAGGCATATTCGCCGGCAAAGACTTTCGGACCTTTACGATCGTAGTTATCATAGCGGGCACCTTGTGCCAGGAACCAACTTTCGGGACGATAAAAATGTTCGTCCACCAAATCGGCTTTCAGACGTTTCATTTCAGGCCACAAGTAATCAAATTCTTTTCCTTCGGAATTCGGACCGGAGCTACCTACTATTTTAATTTCCGGGTGAGCTTTACGAATGGCTTTGATAAACGGTTCGAGACGTTCGGGATATTCTTTTCCCCATTGTTCGTTACCGATACCGACAAACTTCAGGTTAAACGGTGCAGGATGTCCCATATCGGCACGTACCTTTCCCCATTTGGTATTCACGTCTCCATTAGCAAACTCAATCAGATCGAGTGCATCCTGAATATAGTTATCCAAATCACAAACGGCTACGTGAGCTTTCGGATCATTATTCTGATATTGGCAGGAAAGTCCGCAATTCAGAATCGGCAGAGGTGCCGCACCCATTTCTTCAGACAGCAGGAAATATTCGTAGAATCCCAATCCATAGCTTTGATAATAATCAGGGAAGAATCGGTGAGTAAAAGTATACTGCCAACGATTTTCATTTAAGGGACGGTTCTCTACCGGGCCAACTGATTTTTTCCAGTCGTAACGAGTCTCCAGGTCGGTACCTTCTACAATGCAACCACCGGGAAAGCGAAAGACTCCGGGATGAATATCCGCCAATGCTTGTGCCAAATCTTTACGAAGACCATTTTCGTGTCCCTTCCAAGTATCAACCGGGAAAAGAGAGACGTGCTCCAAATCTACTGTTCCTTTGGAAGTAAGGAAAATACGAAGTACGGATTTCGGATGAGTACTGCCGGGCTTCAAGATTATCTGGTATTTTTTCCAGTCCTTAGAATCAATCGTAAGATTCCCTGCGACAAGCGCCTGACGTTCGCCCATTGATTGGGTATCTACAAGTTCGATTCTCAATGTTTCTTTCGTACTTCCTTGCGGCAAACGCGCCCAAACGGAGAAGCGATACTCCTCCCCCTTCTTGACACCGATACCAAAGAAACCTTCGTTATCCAATCCGGTATGTTTATGTGCATGTCCGGGGTTAGAAAGGCGCACGTAATGCGGATTGCGTTCAAAAGGGCCATCATTCATTAAGGATACTTTTCCATACATTTTCCATCCCATCAGGTGTTGTGGAAATTCAAAGGAACGATTCTTCACCAGTTCGGCATAAAGTCCGCCGTCGGCAGCATAGTTGATGTCCTCAAAAAAGAGTCCGTACATAGTAGGTTGGATTTCTGCACCCAGCTTCTTCGTCTGTATCACCAACTCATTAGTTTGCGCATGAAGCGCAAGGTTAGTAGACAAGGCTACTACTGCCAATAAATTTGCGTATCTTCTCATGGTTCTCAATAAAAAATTATATATAGTTAAAATGCAAAGATAATCAGATTCTCTATTTTCCCTGTACCCGATTTTATCATTAACAGGTGTATATCGGTCAAAAAGGATCAAATTCCATTCATTTGCACAATTTTCCATCCGTATCTGATATTTATAATACGAAACCAGATCAAAAAACACCTATTAACCCGCTCTATTATATGAAAAATAAACGGATGGAAAGCGTACATTTATATATATAATAAGGTGTATGGGAAATCATAAAATATACCGTTTATGCTGCATAACATACAAGAGTGTATTTGATACACCAAACAAAAGTGTTACTTTTACACCCAAAATAAGATAAATATCTCATTTACATTAAAAATAAAACCATGAAAAAACATTTTCTACTTGCAGGATTTGCCGCGCTGATGCTGGTTGCGTGCAATAACAAGCCGGCTTCCGAGCTGACCTTGTCCGGTCTTGATCCGGTAAAATTTCAAACAGAAGTGAACAATGCCAAAACAGCTCTTTACACCTTAAAGAACAAGGCAGGCATGGAAGTATGCATCACTAACTTCGGAGGACGTATCGTGTCTGTCATGGTACCCGACAAGAACGGTAAGATGCAAGATGTAGTTTTAGGTTTTGACAGCATTGCTGACTATATTAATGTACCCAGCGACTTCGGTGCTTCTATCGGACGCTATGCAAACCGTATCAACCAAGGACGTTTCGCATTGGACGGTGACACGATCCAACTGCCGCAAAACAATTTCGGCCACTGCCTGCACGGAGGTCCGAAAGGTTGGCAATACAAAGTTTATGAAGCTAATCTGATTGATCCGACAACGCTGGAACTGACACTTGTCTCACCGGACGGAGACGAAAACTTCCCGGGTAATGTGACAGCTAAAGTGACTTACAAACTGACTGAAGACAACGCTATCGACATCAAATATAGCGCAACTACCGATAAAAAGACGATCATCAATATGACCAACCACTCTTACTTCAACCTGGCT
Organism: Bacteroides sp. AM37-9; assembly: GCF_003603455.1. Classification (NCBI taxonomy): domain Bacteria; kingdom Pseudomonadati; phylum Bacteroidota; class Bacteroidia; order Bacteroidales; family Bacteroidaceae; genus Bacteroides; species Bacteroides sp. AM37-9. The sequence goes on from NZ_QTNF01000052.1 coordinate 3,694, forward strand.
GGTGATCCGTCAAAAGCTTCAACCGACAATATATTGTATGTGAACGCAGACTACTATACCCCAGTAGACAGCACCTTTATGACTACAGGCGAAATCGCTCCGGTGAAAGACACTCCGATGGACTTCACCACTCCGAAAGCTGTAGGCAAAGAGATCGACAACTACGATTTCGTTCAACTGAAGAACGGAAAAGGATATGACCACAACTGGGTACTCAACACAAAGGGAGATCTTTCGCAAGTTGCTGCAAAACTCACCTCACCTGAAAGCGGTATTACTCTGGAAGTATATACCAACGAACCGGGTGTACAGGTTTACACAGGAAACTTCCTCGACGGAACCGTAACCGGAAAGAAAGGCATCGTTTACAACCAACGTGCTTCTGTGTGTCTGGAGACACAACATTATCCTGACAGTCCTAACAAGGCAGACTGGCCTTCTGTTGTACTGGAACCGGGACAAACTTATAATAGTGAATGTATTTTCAAATTTTCTGTAGAGAAATAATATTAACTCATAAATCATATTTATTGTGGAAGCATTAGATTGGCTAGTAATCGGAGTCTTTTTTCTGGCTCTGATCGGTATTATTGTTTGGGTAGTCAGACAAAAACAAAATGACTCGGCAGATTATTTCTTGGGCGGACGCGACGCAACATGGCTTGCGATCGGTGCCTCTATTTTCGCATCCAACATCGGTTCGGAACACTTGATCGGACTGGCAGGAGCCGGTGCATCCAGTGGTATGGCTATGGCACACTGGGAAATTCAGGGATGGATGATCTTGATTCTGGGATGGGTGTTTGTACCCTTCTACACACGAAGCATGGTATATACAATGCCGGAATTTCTGGAACGCCGCTATAATCCTCAATCACGTACCATCCTGTCGGTCATCTCTTTGGTAAGTTATGTGTTAACCAAAGTAGCTGTGACTGTATATGCCGGTGGTCTTGTATTCCAACAAGTATTCGGTATCAAAGAGCTTTGGGGAATTGATTTCTTCTGGATTGCAGCTATCGGTCTGGTAGTGTTAACTGCACTTTATACGATCTTCGGTGGTATGAAATCAGTTCTTTACACTTCTGTTCTTCAAACCCCTATCCTACTGCTAGGATCATTAATAATTCTGGTACTCGGCTTCAAAGAATTAGGTGGATGGGACGAAATGATGAGAGTCTGTGGGGCTGTTACCGTAAATGATTACGGTGATACAATGACTAACCTGATCCGTAGCAATGATGATGCAAACTTCCCTTGGTTGGGCGCTTTGATCGGTTCGGCTATTATCGGTTTCTGGTACTGGTGTACCGACCAGTTCATCGTTCAACGTGTACTTTCAGGTAAAAATGAAATGGAAGCTCGTCGTGGTACTATTTTCGGTGCTTATCTGAAATTGTTGCCTGTATTCCTTTTCTTGATTCCTGGTATGATCGCATTTGCATTACATCAAAAATATATCGGTGCCGGTGGCGAAGGTTTCTTGCCGATGCTGGCCAACGGAACAGCAAATGCTGATGCCGCTTTCCCGACATTAGTAGCCAAATTACTTCCTGCCGGTGTGAAAGGTTTGGTAGTATGTGGTATTCTTGCCGCCTTGATGAGTTCTCTTGCATCTCTGTTTAACTCGTCAGCCATGCTGTTTACTATCGACTTCTACAAACGTTTCAGACCGGAAACTCCGGAGAAGAAACTGGTAGGTATCGGTCAGGTTGCAACGGTTGTAATCGTTATTTTAGGTATTCTCTGGATTCCTATCATGCGTAGTGTAGGCGATGTACTTTATACTTATTTGCAGGACGTTCAATCCGTACTGGCACCAGGTATCGCTGCGGCTTTCTTACTGGGTATCTGTTGGAAACGTACTTCCGCCCAGGGTGGTATGTGGGGATTGATTGCTGGTATGGTAATCGGTTTAACTCGCCTCGGTGCAAAAGTATATTATAGCAATGCAGGTGAAGTAGCAGATTCTACATTCAAATATTTGTTCTATGATATGAATTGGTTATTCTTCTGTGGATGGATGTTCTTGTTCTGCATTATTGTAGTAATCGTAGTCAGCCTGGCAACCAAAGCTCCGACTGCAGAAAAGATTCAGGGACTGGTATTCGGTACGGCTACCAAAGAACAAAAAGCTGCTACACGTGCTAGCTGGAATCACTGGGATATTATTCATACTGTAATTATCCTGGCTATTACAGGTGCTTTCTACTGGTATTTCTGGTAAAAAATAAGCCCTTCCTTCAATCTTCTCTTTGGGAAAGGTTGAAGGAAGCTAAAAATAGTCTTGCCAACGGAAAGACTGGTTTATTATAACTAAAATCACAATCTAAATGGATAAAGATAATTCACAAGAGTCAATGATAAGCTCAAACTCCCTCTCTTTTGGAAAGAACCGGGGGGAGGCTTATTATAGCTCGAATCCCACCTTTTATGTCGGCATCGACTGTATCATCTTTGGTTTCAACGAAGGGGAAATCAGCTTGCTATTGTTGAAGAGAAACTTCGAGCCGGCAATGGGTGAATGGTCACTGATGGGAGGATTTGTGCAAAACAATGAAAGTGTGGATGATGCCGCCAAACGTGTATTGCATGAGCTTACCGGACTGGAAAACGTTTACATGGAACAGGTAGGAACTTTCGGAGCAATCGACCGCGATCCGGGTGAACGGGTTATCTCCGTGGCTTACTATGCATTGATTAACATCAATGAGTATGACCGAAAACTGGTTCAGAAGCACAATGCTTACTGGGTGAATATGAACGAACTTCCCCCGCTTATCTTCGACCATCCTGAAATGGTAGAAAAAGCACGGGAACTGATGAAACAGAAAGCATCCGTAGAACCTATCGGATTCAATCTGCTTCCGAAACTCTTTACATTATCCCAATTACAAAGTTTATATGAGGCCATTTACGGTGAAACAATGGATAAACGGAACTTCCGTAAAAGAGTGGCTGAAATGGATTATATAGAAAAGACTGATAAAATTGATAAACTGGGTTCCAAACGGGGCGCTGCCTTGTATAAGTTCAACGGCAAGGCTTACCGCAAAGACCCGAAATTTAAAATATAATCATTATGCTGGAAGAACTAAAAGAAAAAGTATTTCATGCCAATCTTGAATTGGTAAAGCATGGATTAGTCATCTTTACCTGGGGCAATGTCTCTGCTATCGACCGTGAAAGCGGATTGGTAGTAATCAAACCCAGTGGTGTAAGTTATGATGATATGAAAGCCGAAGATATGGTAGTAGTGGATTTGGATGGCAAGGTCGTTGAAGGACGACTGAAGCCATCCTCGGATACTCCTACTCACGTAGTACTTTACAAAGCATTTCCGGAGATTGGCGGAGTGGTACACACCCACTCTACTTATGCGACTGCCTGGGCACAGGCGGGATGCGACATTCCGAACATCGGAACGACTCACGCGGATTATTTCCATGACGCCATTCCCTGCACGGCAGATATGACGGAAGCGGAAGTGAAAGGCGCTTACGAACTGGAAACCGGTAATGTGATAGTGAAACGTTTTGAAGGATTGAATCCTGTACATACACCGGGAGTATTGGTGAAGAATCACGGTCCTTTCTCTTGGGGAAAAGATGCGCACGATGCTGTACACAACGCCGTGGTAATGGAACAGGTAGCCAAAATGGCAAGTATCGCTTATGCGGTAAACCCGAATTTAACAATGAACCCATTGCTGGTAGAAAAACATTTCAGCCGCAAGCATGGTCCGAATGCTTATTATGGACAGTAACAATTAAAAAAACAAATATTAAAAATTAAAGCAATAACATTATGAATAACGTATTTGATCAATATGAAGTATGGTTCGTAACAGGAGCACAGCTTCTGTACGGAGGTGACGCAGTAATCGCAGTAGACGCACATTCTAATGAAATGGTAAACGGACTGAATGAATCCGGTAAACTCCCTGTCAAGGTGGTATACAAAGGTACTGCCAACTCTTCTAAAGAAGTGGAAACTGTATTCAAAGCAGCCAATAACGATGAAAAATGTATCGGTGTAATCACTTGGATGCATACTTTCTCTCCTGCTAAGATGTGGATTCATGGTCTGCAACAGTTGAAGAAACCATTGTTACACCTGCACACACAGTTCAACAAGGAAATTCCTTGGGATACAATGGACATGGACTTCATGAACCTGAACCAGTCAGCTCACGGTGACCGCGAATTCGGACATATCTGTACCCGTATGCGCATCCGTCGTAAAGTAGTGGTAGGTTACTGGAAAGAGGAAGACACTTTGCACAAGATCGCTGTCTGGATGCGTGTTTGTGCCGGTTGGGCAGACTCACAAGATATGCTGATTATCCGTTTCGGCGACCAGATGAACAATGTAGCTGTAACCGACGGTGATAAAGTGGAAGCTGAACAACGTATGGGTTACCATGTAGATTATTGCCCGGTAAGCGAATTGATGGAATACCACAAAGAAATCAAGAATGAAGATGTAGATACGTTGGTAGCTACCTACTTCAAAGAATACGACCACGATGCTTCTTTGGAAGACAAATCGACTGAAGCTTATCAAAAAGTATGGAATGCCGCTAAAGCAGAACTTGCCATGCGTGCTATCCTGAAAGCTAAAGGTGCTAAAGGATTTACGACCAACTTCGACGATTTGGGCGACATCGAATACAATGGTTTCGATCAGATCCCGGGGCTTGCTTCACAACGTCTGATGGCGGAAGGTTACGGATTCGGCGCTGAAGGAGACTGGAAATCGGCTGCTCTTTACCGTACGGTATGGGTAATGAATCAGGGACTTCCCAAAGGTTGTTCATTCTTGGAAGACTATACACTGAACTTCGACGGTGCCAACAGCTCTATCCTGCAGTCACACATGTTGGAAATCTGCCCGCTTATCGCAGCCAACAAACCTCGCCTGGAAGTACACTTCCTCGGTATAGGTATCCGCAAAAGCCAGACAGCAAGATTGGTATTTACTTCAAAGACAGGCGCAGGATGCACTGCTACAGTAGTAGATATGGGTAACCGCTTCCGTCTGATTGTGAACGATGTGGAATGTATCGAACCGAAACCGCTGCCTAAGTTGCCGGTTGCTTCTGCTCTCTGGATTCCGATGCCTAACCTCGAAGTAGGTGCAGGTGCATGGATCCTGGCTGGTGGAACTCACCACTCTTGCTTCTCTTACGACCTGACAGCAGAATATTGGGAAGATTATGCTGAAATCGCAGGTATCGAAATGGTACATATCAACAAGGATACTACGATCAGCTGCTTCAAGAAAGAACTGCGCATGAACGAAGTGTATTACATGTTGAATAAAGCGCTTTGCTAAAAAGCCGATCTCTCAAGTTTCGCAAGAGCTTAATCCAATTATTAAGTACCTGCGAAACTTGATTTTTTCTATCATTATCGTTATACCTTAAAATATTGATTTCAACATGAAATTAGATGCAAAATCAACCATCGAAGCAGGCAAAGCCATTCTTGGTATAGAACTGGGGTCAACACGAATTAAAGCAGTTTTGATTGACCAAGAAAACAAGCCTATTGCTCAAGGTAGCCACACTTGGGAAAACCAGTTAGTTGACGGACTTTGGACTTATAATATTGAAGCTATCTGGTCGGGACTGCAAGATTGCTATGCTGACCTTCGCGCTAACGTAAAGAACTTATATGGCATAGAGATTGAGACGCTGGCTGCTATCGGTGTCAGCGCCATGATGCATGGTTATATGCCGTTCAATAAAAAAGAAGAAATCCTCGTGCCTTTCCGCACTTGGAGAAATACGAATACAGGTCGGGCAGCAGCAGCCTTATCAGAACTGTTTGTCTACAACATTCCGCTGCGATGGAGCATTTCTCATTTGTACCAGGCTATCCTGGACAATGAAGCACATGTGAATGACATTGATTTCCTGACTACTCTGGCAGGTTATGTGCATTGGCAGATAACTGGCGAAAAGGTATTGGGTATCGGTGACGCATCGGGTATGCTCCCTATCGATCCGACAACCCACAACTATTCGGCTGAAATGGTGGCTAAGTTCGATAAATTGATTGCTCCGAAAGAATATAGCTGGAAACTGGAAGATATTCTGCCTAAAGTATTGTCGGCAGGTGAAAATGCTGGTGTCCTTACTCCGGAAGGAAGTAAAAAGCTCGATGTATCGGGTCATTTGAAGGCAGGAATACCGGTTTGTCCGCCGGAAGGAGACGCAGGTACCGGAATGGTGGCAACCAATGCAGTCAAACAACGCACCGGAAATGTATCGGCAGGTACTTCTTCATTCTCTATGATCGTATTGGAGAAAGATTTGTCGAAGCCATACGAAATGATTGACATGGTGACCACTCCTGACGGAAGTCTGGTAGCCATGGTGCATTGCAACAACTGTACTTCTGATCTCAACGCATGGGTCAACCTGTTCAAGGAATATCAGGAGCTTCTGGGCATACCTGTAAATATGGATGAAATCTATAGCAAACTTTACAATATTGCGCTCACCGGTGATACCGATTGCGGAGGTTTGCTTTCATACAATTATATTTCAGGCGAACCTGTAACTGGATTTGCTGACGGAAGACCGTTGTTTGTACGTTCGGCAAATGACAAATTCAACCTGGCAAACTTTATGCGGACTCACCTGTATGCTTCAGTAGGAGTACTCAAGATTGGCAACGATATCCTGTTCAACGAAGAAAAAATCAAAGTGGACAGAATTACTGGTCACGGAGGATTATTCAGAACCAAAGGAGTAGGTCAAAGAATACTTGCTGCAGCTATCAACTCGCCTATTTCTGTGATGGAAACAGCCGGCGAAGGTGGTGCCTGGGGTATTGCCCTGTTAGGTTCTTACCTCGTGAACAATGAAAAGAAACAATCTCTTGCCGATTTTCTGGATGAAAGTGTATTTGTCGGTGACGCGGGTATCGAGGTATCACCTACGCCCGAAGATGTAGCCGGCTTCAATACATACATCGAAAACTATAAGGCAGGATTGCCTATCGAAGAGGCAGCAGTCAAATTTAAATAATTGACAGTCGGCAATCCATTGTTGTTCATCAAAGATTGTCGATAAATCGCTGTTTATCAAGAGTCAATTCTAACTAAGTACAAACATTAATTATCTCCACCCCTCTCCTCTTTTGGAGAGGGAGATGGGGAGACTATTATCATGAAAACCACCTCGTTCATACTTGCACTTGTGCTGTCCATCTCACTGGGCAAAGCTCAAAACGCCCCACAAGTGTCTTACTTCCCTTTACAGAATGTGAAACTATTGGATAGTCCGTTTCTGCAAGCTCAACAGACTGATTTACATTACATACTTGCATTAGACCCCGACCGTCTGCTCGCTCCTTTTCTCCGCGAAGCAGGGTTACAGCCTAAAGCCCCCAGCTACACCAATTGGGAAAATACCGGATTGGACGGACATATCGGCGGACATTATTTATCCGCACTTTCCATGATGTATGCCGCCACCGGAGATACCGCAGTCTATAATCGCCTCAACTACATGCTGAATGAGTTGAACCGGGCACAACAAACTGTCGGCACAGGATTCATCGGAGGAACTCCGGGAAGCCTTCAACTTTGGAAAGATATAAAAGCAGGAAAGATCCGTGCCGGAGGTTTCGACCTTAACGGCAAATGGGTGCCTCTATACAACATACATAAGACTTACGCCGGATTGCGGGATGCATATCTCTATGCAGGAAGCGACCTTGCACGCCAAATGCTTATCGCTTTTACAGATTGGATGATCGATATCACTTCCGGCTTGAGCGACGAACAAATGCAGGATATGCTTCGTAGCGAACATGGCGGATTAAACGAAACGTTCGCTGACGTGGCCGAAATCACAGGCGACAAGAAGTATCTGGAACTGGCACGCCGTTTCTCTCACAAGCTTATCTTAGACCCGCTTATCAAAGAGGAAGACAAATTGACGGGGATGCACGCCAACACACAGATTCCGAAAGTGATCGGCTACAAGCGAATAGCCGAACTTTCACAAGACGACAAGAATTGGAATCATGCTGCAGAATGGGATCATGCCGCCCGTTTTTTCTGGAACACGGTAGTCAATCACCGTTCTGTCTGCATCGGAGGAAATAGCGTCCGCGAACATTTCCATCCGTCGGATAACTTCACGTCCATGCTGAACGACGTTCAAGGACCGGAGACCTGTAATACTTACAACATGCTCCGTCTTACCAAAATGCTTTATCAGAATTCTCACAATCCGAATCAAACAAACGAACCTGATCCCAACTACGTAAACTATTACGAACGTGCGCTTTACAATCATATTCTAGCGTCACAAGAGCCGGATAAAGGTGGATTTGTCTACTTCACTCCTATGCGTCCGGGACACTATCGTGTGTACTCACAACCGGAAACATCAATGTGGTGCTGTGTAGGTTCAGGCTTGGAGAATCATACCAAATACGGTGAATTTATCTATGCGTATCGGAAAGACACTCTTTATGTCAATCTCTTCATTCCTTCACAACTGACCTGGAAAGAGCAAGGCATTACTTTGACACAGGAAACCTGTTTCCCTGATGACGGCAAGGTAACTTTGCGAATAGATGAAGCGCCTAAGAAAAAACATACTTTAATGATACGTATTCCGGAATGGGCGAACCAATCCAAAGGATATAGCGTCAGCATCAATGGAAAAAGAAAAATGTTCATTATGGCAAAAGGTAACCAATATCTTCCTCTCTCCCGCAAATGGAAAAAAGGAGATGTCGTTACTTTCCACTTGCCTATGAAAGTCAGCGTGGAACAGATTCCCGACAAGAAAGATTATTATGCTTTCTTATATGGTCCGATCGTTCTTGCAGCTTCCACAGGCACAGAACATCTTGACGGTTTATATGCCGATGACAGCCGTGGCGGACATATCGCTCATGGCAAACAAATTCCTTTGCAAGAAGTCCCGATGCTGATAGGAAATCCAGATTCAATCTGCAAATCTCTTCAGAAAGAACAGAATAGCCGGATTACTTTCAACTATAACGGAGAGGTTTATCCTGCACAAGGCAAAGCATTGGAACTCGTCCCGTTCTTCCGCCTGCATAATTCCCGTTATGCCGTTTATTTCCGGCAGGCAAGCGAAGAGCAGTTTAAAGCGATTCAGGAAGAGATGGCAACGGCTGAACGAAAAGCAACGGAATTAGCTAATCAAACCATTGACCTGATCTTCCCTGGCGAACAGCAGCCGGAGTCTGATCATGGCATCCAGTATGAGCAGGCAGAAACAGGGACGAATAAAGACCGGCATTTCCGACGTGCTAAAGGTTGGTTCGGCTATCAGTTGAAAGTGAAAGAAGAAGCAAGCCGCCTCCTGATTACGGTACGGAAAGATGACCGCAATAAAGTGGCTATTCTTTTGAATAACGAAAAGTTGGCTGTTCATCCAACTGTCAGTGAAGCGGATAAAGACGGTTTCATAACCCTTTCATACGTTTTGCCTCAAAAATTGAATACGGGTAGTTGTCCGATACGTTTTATCCCTGACGGGACAGAATGGACCTCTGCCGTCTATGAAGTTCGTTTACTAAAATAGAAGTCACCACAGATTACACGGATTAACACAGATTATTTATGGGTTATAACATGATAGTAGTCAGAATAAAATCAATCTGTGATAATCTGCGTAATCTGTGGTAAAAAATAATCATTAAACAAATACCATTTATGAAAGCAAAACTATTAGTCAGCACGGCTTTTCTGGCAGCATCCGTATCTCTTTCTGCACAAAAGAGTGCTACCATAACCGTACATGCCGACCAAGGCAAAGAAATCATACCGAAGGAAATTTACGGCCAGTTTGCCGAACACCTGGGTTCATGTATCTACGGCGGTCTTTGGGTAGGCGAAAACTCGGATATTCCTAATATCAAGGGATATCGCACAGACGTATTCAATGCACTGAAAGACTTGTCCGTTCCCGTTCTTCGCTGGCCGGGCGGATGCTTTGCCGATGAATACCACTGGATGGACGGCATTGGTCCGAAAGAGAACCGTCCGAAGATGGTGAACAACAACTGGGGCGGAACCATTGAAGACAACAGTTTCGGAACGCACGAGTTTTTGAATCTTTGCGAAATGCTGGGTTGCGAACCATACGTGAGTGGAAATGTAGGTAGCGGCACAGTGGAAGAGCTTGCCAAATGGGTGGAATATATGACTTCTGACGGAGACTCGCCTATGGCCAACCTTCGCCGTAAGAATGGTCGCGACAAAGCATGGAAATTGAAATATCTCGGCGTAGGAAATGAAAGCTGGGGGTGCGGTGGCAGCATGCGTCCGGAATATTACGCAGACTTATATCGTCGTTATTCTACTTATTGCCGCAATTATGACGGCAACCGTCTGTTCAAGATTGCCAGTGGCGCAAGTGACTATGATTACAAATGGACAGATGTATTGATGAATCGTGTAGGACACCGGATGGACGGTCTTTCTCTACACTATTATACCGTAACCGGATGGAGTGGCAGCAAAGGATCAGCCACTCAATTCAACAAGGATGATTATTACTGGACGATGGGCAAATGTCTGGAAGTGGAAGATGTACTCAAGAAACATTGTACCATCATGGACAAATATGACAAGGACAAGAAAATCGCTCTCTTACTGGACGAATGGGGAACCTGGTGGGATGAAGAACCGGGAACCATCAAAGGACATCTGTATCAGCAGAACACGTTGCGTGATGCTTTCGTGGCTTCTTTAAGTCTTGATGTATTCCACAAATATACAGACCGCCTGAAAATGGCAAATATCGCGCAGATTGTCAATGTACTTCAATCGATGATCCTGACGAAAGACAAAGAAATGGTATTGACGCCTACTTATTATGTCTTCAAGATGTATAAAGTACACCAGGATGCCACTTATCTTCCTATCGACCTGACCTGCGAAAAGATAAGTGTACGTGATAATCGCACTGTACCGATGGTGAGCGCCACAGCTTCCAAAAATAAAGATGGGGTGATCCATATTTCTCTTTCCAATGTAGATGCTGATGAAGCGCAGGAAATCACCATCAATCTGGGTGATACGAAAGCCAAGAAAGCTATCGGAGAGATTCTGACCGCTTCCAAACTGACCGATTACAATTCTTTTGAAAAACCTAATATTGTAAAACCGGCACCTTTCAAAGAGGTAAAAATCAATAAAGGTACAATGAAGGTAAAACTTCCTGCTAAGTCCATTGTTACTTTAGAGTTACAGTAATTTTAGAGTAATTACTTATTGTATCACAAACAAGAAGACCGTAAAATTGTCGATAAAAAAGATAGCTCTTTTGGATTGTTAAATCCACATAAAGAGTTATCTTTGCGAACAATCTGACAGAAATCAATTAAATTTTAATGATATGAACGATAACAAACTTATGAATCGTGCAGCGGATAACATCCGTATTCTTGCTGCTTCAATGGTTGAGAAAGCCAATTCCGGTCACCCGGGTGGCGCCATGGGTGGTGCTGATTTTGTAAATGTACTCTTCTCTGAGTTTCTAGTATACGATCCTGAAAATCCCCGTTGGGAAGGACGTGACCGCTTCTTCCTCGACCCGGGCCACATGTCTCCGATGCTTTATTCTACGTTGGCATTGACAGGAAAATTCACGCTGGACGAGCTGAAAGAATTCCGTCAATGGGGAAGCCCTACTCCGGGACATCCTGAAGTGGACATCATGCGTGGCATCGAAAACACTTCCGGTCCGCTGGGACAAGGACACACTTTTGCAGTAGGTGCTGCTATCGCTGCCAAATTCTTGAAAGCCCGTTTCGACGAGGTGATGAATCAGACTATTTACGCTTACATCTCTGACGGTGGTATTCAGGAAGAAATCTCTCAAGGTTCCGGACGTATTGCCGGTGCACTGGGACTGGACAACCTGATTATGTTCTATGACTCCAACGATATTCAGCTTTCTACAGAAACGAAAGACGTAACCGTTGAAGATACTGCCATGAAATATGAAGCATGGGGATGGAACGTACTTAATATCAACGGTAATGATCCTGACGAAATCCGTGCGGCAATCAAAGAAGCACAGGCTGAAAAAGAACGCCCGACGCTGATTATCGGTAAAACCGTAATGGGTAAAGGTGCACGCAAGGCAGACGGCAGCAGCTATGAAGCTAACTGCGCTACACACGGTGCTCCTCTCGGTGGCGACGCTTATGTAAATACAATCAAGAATCTGGGTGGTGATCCTACTAACCCGTTCGTTATATTCCCGGAAGTAGCCGAACTGTATGCAAAAAGAGCAGAAGAGCTGAAGAAAATTGTAGCTGAAAAATATGCAAAGAAAGCTGCATGGGCGAAAGCAAACCCGGAACTGGCTGCAAAACTGGAACTCTTCTTCTCGGGCAAAGCTCCGAAAGTGGACTGGGCTGCTATCGAACAGAAAGCAGGTAGCGCTACTCGTGCTGCATCTGCAACCGTATTGGGCGCACTTGCTACACAGGTAGAAAACATGATCGTTGCTTCGGCCGACCTTTCTAATTCAGACAAGACTGACGGTTTCCTGAAAAAGACTCATTCTTTCAAGAAAGGTGATTTCAGCGGAGCATTCTTCCAGGCAGGTGTATCTGAACTGTCAATGGCTTGTATCTGTATCGGTATGTCTCTCCACGGTGGTGTGATCGCAGCTTGCGGTACATTCTTCGTATTCTCCGATTACATGAAACCTGCCGTACGTATGGCTGCTTTGATGGAACAACCAGTGAAATTCATCTGGACACACGACGCATTCCGCGTAGGTGAAGACGGTCCTACTCACGAACCGGTAGAACAGGAAGCTCAAATCCGCCTGATGGAAAAACTGAAAAACCATAAGGGACACAACTCCATGTTGGTACTTCGTCCGGCTGATGCAGAAGAAACAACCATCGCTTGGAAACTTGCTATGGAAAACATGTCTACTCCGACAGGATTGATCTTCTCTCGTCAGAATATTGCCAATTTACCGGCAGGAACAGATTACGAACAGGCAGCCAAGGGTGCTTATATCGTAGCAGGTTCCGACGAAAATCCGGATGTTATCCTGGTAGCTTCAGGTTCTGAAGTAGCTACATTGGTAGCCGGCACAGAGTTGCTTCGCAAAGATGGCGTGAAGGTACGCATTGTATCTGCTCCGTCTGAAGGTCTGTTCCGTAACCAACCGAAAGAATATCAGGAAGCTATCCTTCCGGCAGATGCGAAGATTTTCGGTATGACTGCCGGACTGCCTGTCACTCTTCAAGGTCTGGTAGGTTGCCACGGTAAAGTTTGGGGATTGGAATCTTTCGGTTTCTCTGCTCCTTACACAGTGTTGGATGAGAAACTTGGATTTACTGCCGAGAACGTATATAACCAAGTAAAAGCAATGCTCTAATGAAAACAATCGGATTAGCATGCGACCATGCCGGTTTTGAACTGAAAGAATATGTTCGCGGCTGGCTGGAAGCAAAAGGCTGGGCTTACAAGGATTTCGGAACTAACTCTACCGCAAGCGTAGACTATCCGGATTATGCTCATCCGCTGGCTCTTGCAGTGGAATCGGGAGAATGTTATCCCGGTATCGCTATCTGTGGCAGTGGAAACGGAATCAATATGACGCTGAACAAGCACCAAGGGGTTCGTGCCGCTCTCTGCTGGAATGCAGAAATCGCACACCTGGCTCGTCAGCACAATGACGCTAATGTACTGGTTATGCCGGGACGCTTCATCAGCACTGAAGAAGCGGACATGATTTTGACAGAGTTCTTCTCTACCAAATTTGACGGCGGCCGTCATCAGAACCGTATTGATAAGATTCCGGTAAAATAAAGCTCGAAGATAAATCAAATAGGTGTAAAGCTGTTCTTCTTTTTGAAGGACAGCTTTATTTTTATACCGGTATAAGATTTTATCATATACGAGATTACAAAAGAAGGGCAACTTCGTCTTTATTACAAGACGATATTAAAAACTGAAATTATGGGTAAACTGAATATGAAAGAATGGATCAGCCAAACGATCCAACGTAAGGAAACGATTGCAATTCCGATCATGACACATCCAGGTATCGAATTTATCGGGAAAACGGTGCATGATGCGGTAACAAACGGACAGGTTCATTATGAGGCTATCAAAGCTCTTTGTGACAAGTATCCGGCTGCGGCAGCAACCGTTATCATGGATCTGACGGTAGAAGCGGAAGCTTTCGGGGCAGAGATTATCTTTCCGGAAAATGAGGTGCCCAGTGTGTCCGGCCGTTTACTGGCGGATGAAGCTGCTATTGAAAAGCTGGAAGTTCCGGCGTTGAATAAAGGAAGAATCCCGGAATATCTTAAAGCGAATATGCTGACAGCCAGAAATGTAACAGACCGTCCGGTTTTTGCCGGTTGCATCGGTCCTTATTCGCTGGCCGGACGTTTGTATGATATGTCGGAAATCATGATGCTGATTTATATTAACCCCGATGCAGCCAATACGTTATTAAGAAAATGCAGTGACTTCATCACCCGCTATTGCATGGCATTGAAAGCAACCGGTGTGAACGGTGTAGTCATGGCTGAACCTGCTGCAGGACTGTTATCCAACGAAGATTGCCTGCAATATTCTTCTTTATTCGTGAAGGAAATAATAGAGAAGGTACAGGATGATCACTTTGCCGTAGTACTTCATAATTGCGGAAACACAGGGAATTGCACGCAAGCGATGGTTTATACCGGTGCAGCCGCTTACCACTTCGGGAATAAAATTAAGATGGAGGAAGCGTTGAAAGAGGTTCCGGCCGATGCACTGGCAATGGGAAATCTGGACCCGGTGAGCCTTTTCAAAATGGCAGGTCCGGAGACTATGAAGGAAGCGACTTTGCAACTATTGGAGGCTACCCGTGCATATCCGAACTTCGTATTGTCAAGTGGTTGTGATATTCCGCCACATACGCCTTCTGTTAATATAGACGCATTTTATACCGCATTGGAAGAGTTCAATAATGGTTGAACAGGAACTTACTTACCAGAAACTGCAAATCCCATCGTCCGATATCTACGAGGCGATGGGATATAAAGATTCTATGCCGGATGGAATGGTTATAGAAGAAATAAATACGTTACTTGACCGTATCACTCCCCTTCTTCGTCCCCGTTTTTTCTTTTTCCTCACTGACGGACTGCTTGACACTGAAAAAGCAACACTGACTGTAAAAGATACGGTTCTCTCAATCGGTAAAACCATTGCCCGCCAACTACGGGGTTCGGAAGCCTTTGCCTTTTTTACCGCCACTGCGGGAGTTGAATTTGAGGAGTTTCAACATCTGCTTCAGCAAGAGGACGACATGGTGAAAGTATATATAGCAGACTCATTGGGGAGCATCATTGCAGAAAAGACTGCTGATTGCATGGAAGAGGAGTTGGCTACATTTATCGAAAAGAGAGGTTGGAAGCACACTAACAGATACAGCCCCGGTTATTGCGGATGGCACGTATCGGAACAACAAAAACTATTCTCCTTATTTCCGGTCGCTTCGCCCTGTGGTATTCAGTTGACAGATTCCAGCCTGATGATTCCCATCAAATCTGTAAGTGGTATTATTGGAGTGGGTTCTCATGTCCGTAAGCTAGAATATACTTGCGGGTTGTGTACGTACGAGAATTGTTTTCGCAGAAAATAGTTTCACCACAGAGGACGCAGAGGACACAGAGGAAAAATAGGACGTAAACAAATTATTCTAAATTTGGTTTACATACACTTCTTGCTTTGCCCTTCTAAAAATAGATATAAATTGAACAGAAAAACATATTATATATATTTTATTATTCAGAAAATTACTACCTTTGTAGTATGAACAATGTATTATCAAGATTAGGCAATATACCTGTGACGACGCCCATGCTGGAATCACTTTATCCGCATCTTAAAGGAGGAAATCAGAAAGTCAGGTTACTTGAGAGGGACGGAGAAATCATCCGTCTCAAGAGAGGCTTATATGTATGCAACCCGGAAATAACAGGAAAGGCATTGTCTACGGAATTGATAGCCAATCATCTTTATGCTCCCTCATACGTTTCCCTGTCGTCGGCTCTACGCTATTACGGGCTGATACCTGAAGCAGTATATACCACGCAATCAATGACCCTGAAACATTCCAGAGATTTTGATACTCCGATAGGAAGATTCGAATATATTTATATGCCAAGAGAAACCTTTTCTATTGGCCTGTCAAGTATCAAACAGGATGGATATGCTTTTGTTATAGCTACTCCCGAAAAGGCGTTATGTGATTTGATAGCTAATTCCCCTAATGTGAATCTTCGCTATCTGAAGGACGCGGAAGTTTATTTGGCAGAAGATATCCGGATGGAAATAGAAGATTTCAAGCAGATGAACACAAGCATATTTGAAAAGTATATTGAGATTGGCAAAAAAGCCGAATCGATAAAAACACTACTTAAATTAATGAAAAAATGAAAAATGAGATTTATGATAATATGCTTTCTGCATACGACTTGTCTACTGAGCAAAAGAAGCGTAATGCTATTTTTGAAGTAAACCAACAAGTGATACTTGCCGGTCTTTATAATGGTGGTTTCTTTGGTGTGGCCACCTTCTATGGTGGTACTTGCCTTCGGATTTTCCATGGCCTTCAGCGTTTCAGTGAGGACATGGATTTTTCTCTTTTGATTCCTGATGATAAATTTGATTTCACAAAATATTTTCAACCCATTATAGATGAGTTTGCAATCGTTGGCAGGCTGGTGGATATTAAGAAGAAAGATAAGGCAAGCTTTGGAAAGGTGGAATCTGCCTTTTTAAAAGACAATACCGATGTTTATGATGTCTCTTTTCAGACAGATAAATCCATAAAAATCAAGATAGAGGTTGACACCCACCCTCCTTTGAAGTTTCGGACAGAGCAGAAATTGCTTTTACAACCACATTCCTTTATGACCCGTTGTTTTGTTCTTCCGGATTTATTTGCCGGAAAAATGCACGCACTGGTATATCGTACTTGGAAAAACAGGGTAAAAGGTCGGGACTGGTACGACTTTGAATGGTATATCCGCCACAATGTTCCTCTTGACTTCGTTCATCTAGCCGAACGTGTCCGCCAATTCAACAATAAAGAAATTGATAAAGATTCATTTGTGGCCCAATTGAAAGACAGATTATCCTCGGCAAACATCAATCAGGTAAAGAGTGACGTGCTGCCTTTTGTCAAAAATCCCAAAGAATTGGATATTTGGTCAAATGATTACTTCGTTCAGTTAGCTGATATGATAAAGTTTGAGTAAGATTGCAATAGTTCTCATATCCGTAAGCTGGAATATACTTGCGGGCTGTGTACGTATGAGAATTGTTTTCGCAGAAAATAGTTTCACCACAGAGGACGCAGAGGACACGGAGATTATTATCTAATAACAAAAGACTCTGTGTCCTCTGCGTCCTCCGTGGTGAATAAAAGCTAGTGGCCATTGAAGAAGATGTAAAGCCCGATCATAGTCACAATAAGTAATCCCCATAGGATAAGAACAATTCGTGCAGGTTTGTCCTCTATCTTTTCCATATTCAAGGTTCCCAGTTGCGGAGATTTATCCCACAGGCTGACTACTATCATGCCTATTCCGATGATAACGAATAAGTAGAAGGAAAGCAGCATAAAATGAGGCCATGCATCATATTGTTCTGCCGGAAACACCCATAAATACAAGATTCCTACTCCGATACTGAACACTGTTCCCAATGTCAGAGCCATATTAGCTGCCAGAGTAGTGGTGCGTTTCCAGAACACGCCAAAGAGAAATACGGCTGCCATCGGAGGAGCTATAAATCCCAGTACAGACTGGAAAACATTAAATAGATTCAGTCCCTTGATGCTGTCGATCGCTATGGTTATTATCACAGAGATCAGTGCACCGACTACCGTAACCACTTGTCCCACTCTGATAATCTCTTTCTGCTTGGCCTGCGGTCGGATTTTCTTCACATAGATATCCATCGTGAATACCGTACTTAATGCATTCAAAGCAGAGCCGACAGTACTTACCAATGCTGCCGTCAATACAGCCAATACCAAGCCGACCATTCCTGTCGGGAACAAATGAGTCACCATTGTCATGTAAGCCTCATCGGGATTCTCCAATTGTGGGAATAAAGCGAGGCAGATAATGCCGGGAAGAATGTAAAGAGGTACATCTAATATTTTCAACCATCCGGTAAAGTTGGTTCCCATCTGTCCTTCTTTGAGATTCTTGGCAGCAAGAACCGGTTGCACCATCGACTGATCCGTACACCAAAACCAAACTCCCATAATAGGATAACCCAGGATAATAGGTAGCCAGGGAAAAGCCGGGTCGTCATTCGAACGGAAAAGATTCCAGTAATCCGCCGGAACGGCGTCCACCAGTGCGCCTACACCGCCCACTTTATAGATTCCCATGATAGCCAGTGTGGCTGATACTACAATCAACAGTATCATTTGATATACATTCGTGTAGGCCACAGCTTTCAGTCCGCCGAGCATTGTAAAGAAAGCGGAGATGACAAGTAACAGCAATGCTGATTGCCACATAGGAATATCGAAGACTTGACGGATCAGGACTCCACCGGCAAATAAAGTCAATGCAAGCCATGAAATAAGAATGGTAATAATGGTATACCAGGCAAGGATGTTACGGGTAGATTGTCCGAAACGTTTTCCCATAAATTCGGGCAATGTCGTGATGCGACTACCCAAATATCGGGGAGCAAAGACAAAAGCAAGCAGACATATAAAGACAAATGCATACCAGGCATAATTCCCCGAAACAATACCAGTAGTAAATCCGGCACTTGCGGAAGCTATCAACATGGAAGGTCCGACATTTGTCCCCCACATGGAGAAGCCGATATGATACCATCTCAACGAATTCTCCGCAAGGAAAAGACTACTCCCCTTTTTTCGTTTTGAACTTGCCCATATACCAATAGCTATCAAAATAAGGAAGTAGGCAATCAGAATACTCCAATCTAATGTCTCTAAGAATTTCACATGCATAATTCAAGTATTAAATAAGTAACGTAAGTTTAAATCTAATTTTCTTTCAGGCAAGGATTACATGGATTTCACGGTTTTAATAGGCTATGTAATTAAGAGCCGTGTTGATCCGTGTAATCCGTGCCTTTTTATTCTATTTTTTATTTCCAATCAGTTCTTTGGCAACTGCTACAGCTGTATTCGCATTATCACTATATCCGTCCGCACCGATTTCGTCAGCAAACCCCTGACTGACGGGTGCTCCGCCAATCATCACTTTCACTTGATTACGAATACCGGCCTCTTCCAATGCCTGAATAACCTCTTTCATATACGTCATGGTAGTAGTCAGCAATGCGCTCATGCACAAGATGTCAGCATGGTTTTCCTTCACAGCTTCCACAAACTTGTCACAAGTCACATCAATACCAATATTAATGACTTCAAAGCCGCAACCCTCCAGCATGGAAGCCACCAGGTTTTTACCAATATCATGGAGATCTCCTTTCACTGTACCGATGACAATCTTACCGATTGTAGTGGAAGCACTTCCTGCCAATAAAGGTTTCAGTAGTTCCAAAGCCCCTTTCATGGCACGTCCTGCCATCAACAGTTGAGGAACAAAAGCTTTTCCATCCTGGAAACGTTGTCCCACTTCGCCCATTGCCTTAATCATATAATTATTGATAATCATTTGGGGTGCTATTCCTTCCGCAATGGCTTGCCGGGTGATTTCAACCG
Organism: Bacteroides sp. AM37-9; assembly: GCF_003603455.1. Lineage (NCBI taxonomy): Bacteria > Pseudomonadati > Bacteroidota > Bacteroidia > Bacteroidales > Bacteroidaceae > Bacteroides > Bacteroides sp. AM37-9. Next base: position 23,453 of record NZ_QTNF01000052.1, read on the forward strand.
CAGGTTCCAGTTTCCCGGCAACAATGGCTTCATACAGAGGTTTCAGTTTATCCTCTTCCCGATGTTGTTCTTCCCGTATACAAATACGTTCCTGTCCGGTAGCTGCCAAGTCGGCATCCTGTTGATGTTCATTGGTATTTACAGCGGTAGAAGAACCGGTATATTCTTCAACAATCCGCATGGCCTGTTCCACTTCCTTTTCGTTATGAAAATCCATTTCCAAATGTACACCGTCCGCGCCGATATGATCCAATAGGGGTTTTAGTTCGTCTAATGTCACCCAGCAAGCCATCACGCTCTTTCCGCCTGCCAGAATCTTCTTATACAGATCGTACCATTTGGGAGATCCTCCTTGTGGTTCGCCCACTCCGGGAGTCCATTGAATCGCATTCAATTCTTCAATTTCAAGCAAGGCAGGCAGGTGATGCATAGCTCCCACTCCATCCAGATGATAAAGGGTATAATCAATCTTCTGACATTGTTCACGAATAAAAGGTTGCACAAACCGGCGATAATCATCCTGACTAATCATGGTCGAAATATCACTTTGCAGTTTACTCATCTTTCCGGGAGCCCAGGACGAGAAATAACAGAAAGCCATCTCGTCGCCTTCACGGATGATGTCGTATAGTTCATCAAATACTTTGAAGTAGATGTCGTTGATTTGCTGCATCTGTTGTTCCAGGATTTCGGGCTGCATCACTGTGTCCAATAATACCCTATCCGTTCCTTTCAGTGCGGCCAGAACATCCAGTCCTTCCATCAGGTCGGGCATACCGACAAAGTAGTGTCCGTTGGCTTTCGCTTTACAGGCTTTCAGGAGTTCTTTATGAAGAATCCAGTTCGGGTGTTCGGGGTTAAAGATTATTTCATCGGTGAAATCCGGGTTGGGATGAATCCAGATGGTGTCTTCCCCGCCTTCAAACACTCCGCCTAAAATGGCGGCTAGAGAACCGGGACCCAGTTGGGTATTCGCAACCGGAAGAATATCCGCTTTCAGGCTGCTGTGCGCTACGTACCAGTCCAGATATTCAGCTCTCCATTGAGGGTCGAACCACTTTTGCGACAAATCTTTTGCCGGTGCGGGAGGTGTTATCTCTGCATGTGGTTGCACTCCTTCCTGGAAGTGTTCCCACATATTGAGAATGATTCCTTTATGGTTCCACCAATTTATATAACGTTGTTTTGTTTCTTCTAAATTACTCTTCCATGTTTTCATACTCTGCCATTTTATTTATTCTACTCAAGTTTCGGAAGTAATTTATTAGGTTGAAAGCCTCTTGCTATATAGCGTAAGGTATCACTCTACGCAATATTATGTAAGCCTTTCAGGCTACTTACAAAACTTGAGTTATTTCTATTTATCTATTCCAAAATCCTTTATAATCATTATCTATGCGTAAAGCCATGCTCTTGCTTAAATCCATTTCATCCGTACAGTCCACGTCTTCCGGATAGATGGGGATCACGGCATTTGCACGCACATATACGGGCATTTCTTCCAATGGAACGTATACGTCTTTCAGCCAGCATGCTCCTTCCAGACGTTCTCCCGTAAAGAAGTTCACCCATTTTCCTTCGGGAAGATAGATATCCCGACGGTTCTCGCTGTTCATCACCGGAGCTACCAGGAAATCATTGCCGAAATAGTATTCATCATCTATATGCCAACAAAGTTTATCTTCCGGATGATGCAGAATGAGTGCCTGCAAGAGCGGATAGCCGCTTTCTATGGCTAGTTTACTTTGTACTACGATGTATGGAATGAGCGAATAACGCAATTTCCACCACTTTTTCACCAACGGAGCTATGGTCGGATAGTGCCAGGGTTCACGCTTATTGGTTCCGTGATAACGGATATGCGATGTGAATACGCCGAATTGGGTCCAACGCATGTACACATCATCTGCTACTACCGAGTTCATAAAATTGGGCAATGTATGGAAGCCGGGAACATCATGGCTCCAAAAAGCAAATCCCGACAGGCCGAAATGTAGACCGCCTTTCAGAGAACCTGCCATTCCATCCCAGGAACTACAGGAATCGCCTCCCCAATGCAAAGGATAACGCTGGCATCCCGCCCATGCGGAACGTGCCCAGACTATGCCGTCACCTGTCACTTCTTTCGTAATTTCGTAAGCGGCCTTTTGATAAAGCAGGGCATACAGGTTGTTCAACAATTCCGGCTTCATACCTTTATAGAGGGCGTCCATGTGAATGTTTTCACCGAAATCGGTTTTGATACAGGTTACTCCCATATCCAGGAGTTGTTTCAATAGTCCTTTGTACCATTCGGTTGCTTTCGGATAAGTAAAGTCGATTGTTCCGGCATAATCCAGGGCGGAGAAGTTGGAACCATCGGTCGCTTGTTGTTTGGTCAATGGGGCTATATAATCATTGGCTCTGGCTTCATCAATCTGCTCTGCATTTTCTGCAACGTATGGAAGTTGCCATAAAGAGACACGATAGCCGTTCTTTTTCAATCGCCCGATGAATTCTTTCGGATCGGGGAACCGTTCTTCATTGAATTTCCATTCGCAGAGCCAATCGGTACGGAACCAGCCCGTATCCAGATGAATTACATCACAGGGATAGTGTTCGGCACGCATACGGTCGCATATTTCGTCTACTTCATCGGCACTGAAATAAGTCATACGGCTCATCCAAACGCCAAAGCTCCAAAGAGGAGGCATAGACGGATAGCCGGTCAGGTCACGATAACCGCGAAGAATATCTTCCATCGTATCACCGCCTATCACAAATACATCAAGCAATGCCTGGTCGCTTAGAAACTGGACGGAACGGGTGGAATGTCCGGCCAGCGAGAGCTTGCTATGAGCACATGTGTGGTAGAATGTTCCGTACATTCGGCTGGATAGATAGAAGGGGATATTCTTATAAGTACGCCGGTTATTGACTCCTTGCCCATCTTGGTTTTTCAGGAAGAAAGTCTGTCCGCTCAAGTCCATTTTAAAGAAACGTTCTCCGGTTCCGGCAAAACATTCATCGGGCTTACATTCAAAAGAAAGCGTTGCACGTTCTTTCCGACCGTCGCGTTTGCAAAAGGCAACAGGTAACGCATCGTAGCGGGGAGGCGAAAAATGATCGTAGGCTGACAAGCGGATTTCACGTTTTCCGTCAGGGTATAAAGTGATGTCAAGCGTTTCTTGAGGGTCGGGAAGCAATTCGCTCCATCGGTCTAATAGAGGCTCTTCCACATTGATAACGGCACGCTTCGTTCCGTCCTCCGTCGAAAGAATCCATTTTCCTTTTTGTTCTTTTATAAACAGGGGCACTTTCTGAATCCGGTCACTGAATTGTAGCATTTCCGACTCATCTGTCAGTACATAATCGCCGAAGCCAAGAAACAGGCGGGTGATGCCGATGTTATACTGACGGATGATTAACGTATATTCCTCTTGGGGAACATCGGTATCCGCCATCATATCGTTAGCCAGCTTTTGCTTCTGAAAGGGAACTGTTACGTAAATATCTCCTTCCTTTTCATAAACAGCCGTTGGCTTGTATGCTTTCCAAAGCGACTCATTCCTTGATAACTCGGTATCGAAATCAAGGAAATCAAATAAGTGGTAGTTCGTTGGTTTCATCTATTTTATTGATTAAATATCGTTTATTGATTACTATAATTATCATATTAGTTTGAATGATTACCATAGTAGTCTAGTTCTAATGATTATTACACTTGTTTATTGATTGCTATACTAGTACATTGATGACTATGTTAATCCATTGATTTGTTTCAATCTTGCTTTATTCTTCCGGCTTTGTATTTAATACTGTCCGCCACTTGAGGGCCGTTATTCTTCCACACGTTCTTTTTCCCGGGGCGGTTCGAATCAAAACGTTCAGTGGGACACCAGTTGTTTTCCATTGTATATCCGTCCGTAGCTTCATCCAGATAGATATAAAAAGCACGGTCATTCGTAGCGTAGGGGGCTTCGATTAAATGTTCGATCCGGTTATTTCGCATGACGGAACCCGGCTGGTTGGAAAGAGTATACAGGCCGCCTGCATCGTATAGCCGACGGGCAAAGTGATGTACATAGTTTGCTTCTATCCGGTTATTGCACATTCCGCTCTCCAGCGATGTCCATCCCCAGCCTACACAAATCCCTGAATAGTTCAGATGGCAGACTTCATTATGAGAAATATCCATGTTTCTGACATATCCGGCGCCGATACCTACACATCCCCAGTCTTCATTAGTCACATTACTGATGAAATTGTTTCTGATAGTAATATGGGAACATAATTCCCGTACGTCAACAGGAATAAAAGGGACGTGCGTCTCAAATCCTCCGTCCGGAAACGCGCCGACCAGTAAAGCCGTTCCTCCAATATCCGTAAATTGACAATCTTCGACGCTCGATGCTGTGACTGCCCATTCATAATCCAGTCCGGTGGATGATAAATGACGGAACGTGCAATGCTTGAAATCAATATGTTCGGCACCTTTTACACGTATCGCTGTTTCGGGACGGGTGATCCAGGCTTGGTTCTCCAGTTCCGCTTTTTCCGGAAGCCCCGGTTCTTGTAGTTTATAGGCATCCAATAAAGGAAATCCCCCTTGCAAGGTGACGTGCCCCTGAAAAGAAGGACGCATCCAGGAGGTATGCGCAAAAGTAATTCCGTTAAATTGTATATGTTTTACCGGACGAGACAATGTACCGTCTATGGTCACTAAAGTTTCCAAGGCAGGGATAATCACTTCAGCTGTTTCCATATTTTCGCCCGCCTGCGGATAATAGTAAATCGTGCCGGAAGGATATTCCTGGAACCATTCACCGGGTTGGTCCAGCAATTCCAGTGCATTGGTCAGGCAAAAGGAAGAATTTCCTTTCTCTCCTCCGATGACGGGTTGCGGCCAGGGATGAGCAAACTCCAGGTGACTTTCGGGTTCATGGAAGCGAACTACAGCTTGTCCGTCTTTCGCGTCTATACTTTTCACGCGCAAAATAGCAATCGCCCAGCGTTGATGGACAATCATTTCCAGTTGGCCGGCATTTTGTAGTCTCTTCGGATTTACACTTTGAGAAACGGGGATCGTTATTGTTTGTTCTTCCGGATTGAAGTCAATCATTCGTTCCAATCCTCCGTCAGGAAATTGCGCAGCTCTTTGAACTTTATGACCGTTCACCCACATTTGCCGGGTTTCTACCCTTCTATTTCCTATTAGGGGAGCCTCTGCCGACCATATCTTCTGCTTTAGCTTTTCAGGAATTGCCGGATGATTACATCCACGCTTCCACCCCGTAACAGCAACTCCACCACTAATCACAGGATGAGCACCATCTACTGCACAAATCACTGTTGGAGAATCGGGTGTCCCACTATCTTCTGGACGAAGAAATAGAGAATTGCGCTGGGCATAAACACCCTCTTCCAAACGAATATAAATTCCTCCGGCTACTTCCGGCCGATTCAGTCTACGCCATTCACGAGCCTGCTTGATTGCCCGGTTTAATGTATAAAACGGAGCTTCCTTTGTCCCGGAATTCTTATCATTCCCCTGCAGGGATACATAAATTTCTCCCGCAAAAAGCGAGGGAAACCACCCCAAGAAAATGATAAAAGAAAGATAAATAAAAGTCTTTTTCATGGTACTACCTCAATGTGCTACTTCAATAAAGACGAACACACATCGATTTAGTACTCTATGTAAAGGCAATAGATAGGTTATTCTTACGAATGTTTTACAACATCAAATAGGTTACCGAATAAGACCTATGATAAATTGATAGCAAAAATAACCACAGACAACGAACTTCAGTAAAGTTCCGAATATAAATCCGAGTAAAGAGCCCACACCTGATTTAAGTGCCTGCGAGAACTCTTTATTTCCTAATAGTTCACCAATCACCGCCCCTAGAAACGGACCGAGAATAATGCCCCAAGGCAAGAAAAAAAGACCGACAAGAGTTCCTATGATACATCCCCAATTACCCCATTTACTACCGCCACTATATTTACTTCCCAGCATCGGAGTGAAATAATCCAATACCTGCAAAACAGCTACAATCAATAACCATACGATTAATTGTGTCGTAGAATATTGTACCTTATCCGTGAAGTGCAGAATGACCAACCCCACATAAGCAATAGGAGGACCGGGAAGAAACGGCAGAATACAGCCTGCTAACCCGGCTATCATACAAAGGGCACTAATTACGATCAAAATAATGTCCAACATAGTCTGTTCTTTTTTTAGTTCTGCACAAAAATACAGTATCTTTCAGTAAATACAAGCTAACCCCGAGAATTATTTCCACCCCTTCACTGCTGTTTCAAAATAGCTTTGCCAGGGCTGCAGTTCTTAGTGTGAATGAGTTTTTCCAATACTTTTTTGAGGATGCCTCGTACCCAACAAGAACTTTTACTATCTTTGTGTCGTTAACGCTATTAATAAGCAAGTTATAAAATAAACACCTAACGGAATAGCAAATTTGAGTAAAGCGTAGCGAACAGAC
>NZ_QTNF01000053.1:0-761 GCF_003603455.1 Bacteroides sp. AM37-9
TAAAATAAAAAAGGCATTTCTCATAGTATTACCAGCGTTTTATACTGAAAACAACGTATTTCTCATAAACTTTCAAATCATTTCTCATAGTATTTTGACTATTTATGCTATAAATTCTCAAGCTAGATCCTAAACTAAAGACCAAGTTGAATACCAGACTAGACACAGCTTTACAATATATTATCAGTGCTTATTGAAAGTATATAGAACAGACATTCGCATATTTTCCTACCTGCATCTGTATCGTTGCACTCGAGTGAACAGGCCTGTGCACTAGAGTAGAAAGAACCGTCTACTCGAGTGAAACGATCTATTCACTCGAGTGCAACGATACAGATAGTAGTAGGAAAAAATGGCAATGATTAAGGAAAAGCATAAGGATATAAGGTGCATGATACACAGGAAAGCAGTAAACAACGGGAAGTTGCTTAATAAACAACATAAGAAGAAGGAATAATCATAAAGTCCGACGAGAGTCTGGGAAAAGATACAGCCATAATGCATGAGAAAGGAGTAAAATAGATAAAAGGAGTATGAGAATAAGATGAGAAACGATTTAAAACCTATGAGAAATGCATCATTTTTAAGGATAAATGATAGAAATAGTATGAGAAATACCATTTTATATTTTATTTCTCATACTATTATATTATTGATTTACATATAATTACCGTATTATTTATGAGAATATGAGAAATGAAAATGAAAAATCGTTTGCAGGGGGCGCGCTGATATAAATGCAGGAAACTATCATACCAATG
>NZ_QTNF01000053.1:771-27662 GCF_003603455.1 Bacteroides sp. AM37-9
GGGGCGCGCTGATATAAATGCAGGAAACTATCATACCAATGTTTTTCAAGAAAATGAGAAATCGGATAAGTCCATATCATAGATTTATTTAGTACCTTTGCCGTCCTATTTATATAAAAAGAAAAAATGAGTAAAGAATACACACTCGCAGATTTCACAGATATTTTCGATTACTCCACAGGCTGGTTCAGCGACAGTAGCATTTGTAGTCTATTCTATCAGATATTCAAACGATTCCCTTCTATGAAAATGGTGAAATATAAAGTAAACCAGGATTTCCTGAAAGAAATCAAAGAACTTTATCAGCAAGACGATGCGTTCGATATATTCGAGCATATATATTGCAATCATTTTGAGAATGAAAAAGAGGAAGAGGAGGAAGAAGAAGATACATCTACAAAAGAGTTATATGATTGCATCGTTATCTGCAAGAAGAATTTAATGATTGGCTATTTTGATAATTGCACAAAAATAGCCTATTCCAATATTGATAAGGAAGAAATCGATCGTATCAATCAGATTTGCGAAAACCACAAAAAGGAGAATGAGAAACTGAACAACCTATTTATAGTAACATACGCTCATAACTACTTCAGCCTGAAACAATCGCAAATCAATAAGCCGGCCATTCAGATTGACCGCCACTATAACAATGATTTTGCTCCCGTAGCCGCTGAAATCGAAAACTTCCTATTAGAAGAGAATAAAAGCGGTTTAATCATTCTGCACGGGAAACAAGGTACGGGGAAAACAACTTATATCCGTCATCTCATCAATCTCGGAAAAAAGAGAATGATTTATATGAGCGGCGACCTGGTAGATAAACTTTCGGATCCTAGCTTTATCACTTTTATCCGCCAACAAAAGAATTCGATCTTTATCGTAGAAGACTGCGAAGAGCTATTATCAAGCCGCAACGGAGGAAACCGCATGAATGCCGGACTAGTCAACATACTAAATATCAGCGACGGACTATTGAGTGATGAATTATGTATCAAATTTATCTGCACATTCAACGCTCCACTAAAAGATATCGACGAAGCCTTGCTTAGAAAAGGACGTCTGGCTGCCCGGTACGAATTTAAAGACCTGACAACCGACAAAGTAAACCAACTAATAAAGGAAGAAGGACTGGATATCCCCCAACAGACACAACCTATGACACTGGCTGAAATCTATAATTACGAAGGCATGGATTTCTCTTTAGGAAGAAAGCGGGTAGGATTCTGAAAAATCCTCCAAAGTAGAACTTTTAAAGAAAAATCGACTATTATTATTGCGAAATATAAGTATCTATATTTTACCTATCAACAAGAACGATTTGATATTTTTATACGTTTATTATACGTTAAAAGAGTTGCCCTATTACGGAGCAACTCTTTTAAATATTAAACTTCTTAAGTTCAAACTTTGCATGTGATACCTTATATCGACATTTTCTTACTTACAAGTTAACGGAACTCCAAAGATACTCACTCGCAAAATCTGCAATTATCCAAAGCTAAAAGGGAAAGTGCTTTCATCAGATAAAGCGATTAATCCGTTCTTCCGCTGGATACAAATTTTGTTCTCTCTTGCCAGCCAACCGGCCGCTAATGCTGTACTTTCTACGCTTAGGTTTAATCTTCTTGCCAATTCAGGTATTGAAATTTCACCAATTTCTTTCAGGGCACACCAAACTTTTCCGGCATTGTTCCCTACAATTGTTTTATCCATGGCTATTTTTATTAATAATTTGGTTACAATATAGTCATTTTAATAATTGTTTATAACAAAACTAACTTTTTTGTTTTAGTTTTTGACATTATTTAAAACAAAGAAATCAATTTCGCGTCTAGTGATTAAAAACTTGGTAATAATTCGTACCATAACACCACTAAAAGGAACATTATATATCAAAATAAATTCTCAAAACAGGAATCGGGCAATCACAGAAAGAAAATAGGAAATTGACATTTCCGCAATATCGGACAAGTCATTTCGCTTTTTTACCAATACCTTTGCGGAGTGAAATACCAAAATAAGTTATGCAACAGAAAAAAACAACGAAAGAAGAATATCAAAAGTGCGTAAATGTTGTAGTGGAATACATCAACCAACATTTGGGAGAAGACATTGATTTAAAATCTCTGGCCAGAATTTCAAACTTTTCTCCTTTTTACTTTCACCGGATCATGAAAGCTTTTCTCGGTGAACCGATTGGTACGTTTATTGTCCGGACGCGGACAGAAGCTGCCGCACGTCTACTCCGCTACTCGGATGTTCCGATTGCCGACATCGCCTACCGGATTGGTTACTCATCTCCTTCTTCGTTGTCGAAAGTGTTCAAGCAATTTTATGGCATTTCACCTTTAGAGTATAGAAACAATAAAAACTTTGTAATTATGAAACCAGCGATTATCAGGCCAGACCTGGAACTAAAAAGAGAGATCAGAAACGTTTCCGAACGGAATGTGATTTATATCCGTCTCACCGGCGATTACAAACTGAATGATTACGGTGGCACCTGGGGCCGTTTATTCCAATTCATCAAAGAACAACAGTTGCCGATGGGAGATTTCAGCCCGCTTTGCATCTATCACGATGATCCGAAAGTGACACCGGCAGAAAAACTGCGTACAGACGTATGTATGGTAATGCCTGTAAAGGTAGCCCCCAAAAGTGATGTCGGATTTAAGGTGATCCCGGCCGGACGTTATGCTATCTTCTTGTATAAAGGTCCGTATGACAATTTGCAAGCTGTGTATGATACGATTTACGGAAAGTGTCTGCCCGAAATGGAATGTACGCTGCGGGATGAAGCCAGCGCGGAACGTTATCTGAACAATCCATGCGACACTGCTCCCGAAGAGTTGTTGACGGAAATTTATATTCCGGTAGAATAATGCGGACAGACAAATGGCGGAATAAAGAGAATGAATAAAGATGTGATTTAACGTCTGACTTTTTGGGGGGGACAGTGCAAAACCCTGATAAGTCTATCTTTTAGACGCGGATGACACGGATTTAGCAGATTTGTAATCTTCTTATCCGTGTCATTTTGCGTTATCCGCATCTAAAAGCATATTATGCTATAACAGGCTACCTTCCTCTCTCCTACCTGTTATTTTTCAGCATAAATGCCAATCCGATTTCCTTCACTATCAGTGAATACGGCAAACCATCCTTTGCCGTCCGCCTCAATCTTTGTTCTGGGAATGACTACTTTCCCTCCTTTCAGAAGTACTTTTTCCAAGGTCTGTTCTATATCCTCACAGTTGAAATGGATAAGCACTCCATGCGTGGAAGGAAGAAAGTCGAAATTTGAAGCATAAGAGATAGCACCGACGGTTTCACCTTCTTCTGTGAAACAAGCCATTTTTTCTGTTTCACATTCAAAAGTCGGAAGTTGCATACCTAATACTGTTTCGTAAAAATCGACAGCCCGATGGAAATCGGAAGCAGGAATCTCAAAAAATGCAATTAGTTTTTTCATTTCGTTTCTTTTTTATCGTTACTACTAAGCCTTTGCAAAGACACTGCAAAAGTAGGGCAACACGAGGAAGCCTGATAGGAAAAAAGGGACATCTTTAAAGTTCGGAGAAATAATCGGAATAAGGAGCGCAGACCGAAAGATACTCGGCAGGAGTATAACCGGAAAAGAGTTTGAATTCCTTTATCATGTGAGACTGATCGGAGAAGCCACATTCATAAGCTACTTGCACAAAAGGAATAGTGGCATCCTGTTGCAACATTGACAATGCCCGCTGCATACGGACAATACGAATAAATTCTTTGGGGGTAGTGCCGACATAATCGGCAAAGATACGTCCAAACTGCTTACTGCTCAAACAGGCCGTTTCCGACAGATGAGCAATGTTGATTTGCGGCTGGAGGTTTATTTCATGAAACACAGCAGACATCCGCTTGAGGTTATACTCCGGAAGGGTGTATAAACGACGAAGGAAAAACTGCTCTATCAAACGAATACAAACGGCATTATCAGAAGTGTCAGTGACCTGTTTCACCAAATCCGACAGTTCTACATCTTCCATCGCATCGGTATCTACATTTTGTCCGTAAAACAGATGGCTGGGAATATGAAACAATGCTTTAACTGCATAAGGCTGGAAAACAACAGTAATCATTTCTATCCTACCCGTCGACTGTACATCCGAGAAGCCGACCGATTGTCCGGAAATGAAGGATTGAGGTTGTAGTTCCGACCCGCCCGACAAAAGGAGTTGTTTCCCTTTATGAAATACCAGTTGCATACAGCCAATAGGCAGAGTCCGTTCGGAAACCGGAGTCACTGAATCGTCTTGCAATATCCAGTAATGCCGTATATAAGGAGCAAGCGCCAAACAAGGTTTTATAAGTTGAAATGATTGCATAGAGCAAAGATATTATTTCTTAATTCAAATGCAAAAGTAAAGCTCCTGTTTAAAGAGGTATAGTAAAAAAAGGACTTTTTATAAATTAGGGAGTCGTCCTATTAAGAACAGATATGCCGGAATGATAAACAGATAAGGATTTAAGGCAGGATCCTTATTTGAGAATAAGGTACAATTGAAAAGACGGCAAACCTTTTCTTAATAAAAAAACATCCTCTGTTTGAAAGAGCATGATTGTAGCTCACATTCAAACAGAGGAAGATTCTTTAGATAACGGAAAGTCCGTATTCGTAGGCCTCCGACATCGCATTATAGTCCTCGTCGGAATAGCTACCTTTATCTCTGGCTTTCTGCATATCTTTCATAAATGATTCTACGGAAGTCAGGAAGCTATAATAATTCTTCTGTTCTTCATCATAACCTGTGACAGCAGGAAGTTTCTTTGCAGCTTCGAGTTCTTTCTTCAGTTCGGCCATCTTCATATCAATACGCATACCGTCCAGCGCATGTTTGCGTGAATAGAGATTCATGATGCTTTGCACGGTGCCGGACATCTTACGCATAGCCATGATTTGATCTTTCAACGGTTCATCGGCAAGCAGTTCTTTTTCAGCTTGTTCTGTCAGAGGGCTTAGAATATCAAAGATCACTTGTTTATATTCCGACATTTCTACACTAAGCCGATAGTTCTCGTCGAGGAGCTTGCCGATCTTTGCAGTCTCTTTTGCCTGCTTGTAAGAGAGGAATTTATTAAAATTATCATAGAATTGCGTCCTTGCACTGAAAAGTCCTCGATAACTCTGCTTCAGATTCTGACGGACTTCTATATTAAAATAATCTCCCGGATCCATCAATTCCGCTGTATCTCTGGCAGATACTTCAGGTGGTGCAATTGGAGATACTTCAGGAACTTTTCCTGTCTGTTCCATATATCCCAAAACTGCATTTATGTCTTTCGCATTGGCTACATGCCTCAACACGATAAGCGATGTATGATAATAGTTTATCACCTTACTGGCATTGTCCAATTCCTCCGAAGCGACAGAGGACGCAGCCTGTTTCTTGTTTCCTCCCGAACAAGAAACCAACAAGAGAGCACCTACAAGTGCTCCGAAAAATAAAATATTCTTCTTCATAATGGTTCGTTTATTAAGTCTTTCGTACTATAACAATAAAAATCGTTTTTTGTTATAGACAAACAATGCATATTCGAGAAGTGTAGTGGAGAAATTTAAGATGCTGCTAACGATGATTAAGGAATAAGCAACCAACGTGTATAAAAACAAAAAATGGCTACTCATCACGAGCAACCAATCTTTTGTTAACCTTAAATCTAATACTTATGAAAAAAACACAGTACAAAAGTACCATATTTCAGATAAATAGCAAATTTCAGCGCCTAAACAGACGATATTATAACAGGGTTTAATACTCCGAGAATCGCATTAACATTTCAGACTTCATCCGTTAACATTTAACATATTCATTCACATAAGTTGCTCCCCGGATAAGTAAGAATAGAAAAAAAGGCTAATCATGGAAACGACATTGTTTTTTTTCGTAACTTTGAACTATGATAATCAGTGCCAGCCGCCGGACAGATATTCCGGCATTCTATTCTCAATGGTTTTTCAACCGGATAAAAGAAGGATATGTATTAGTGCCCAATCCTTATCATCCGAAAATGATTAGCAGGATTTCCTTATCTCCTGCTGTGGTTGATTGTTTCGTATTCTGGACCAAGAACCCGGCCCCGATGCTTAACCAGCTGGATAAATTACAGGATTACAACTATTACTTCCAATTTACACTCAACCCTTACGGAGAAAAATTGGAGAATCGTTTGCCATCTATCGATAAACGAATTGATACCTTTAAAAAGCTGGCAGACAAAATTGGCAGAGAAAAAATGATTTGGAGATATGATCCGATACTGACAAATGAGGAATACAACGTTTCTTTCCACCAGGAAGCATTCGCCCGGATTGCCCATGAACTCAAAGACCATACCTCAAAATGTATGCTGGGATTTATAGACCATTACCCCCATATCCGAAACTCGATACAACCATTCAACATCAATCCGCTGACCAAAGAGGAAATAGAAGAAATGGCCGTCTCCTTTAAAAAGACAATAGATATTTATCCCGGTATACAGCTGGACACTTGTACCGTCAAGGTAGATTTAAGACATTTGGGTATTCCCAGCGGCTTGTGCATTGATAAAGGGCTGATTGAAAAGATCACCGGTTATCCTATCCTTGCTCAAAAGGATAAAAACCAGCGTAATATCTGCAACTGTATCGAAAGTATTGATATCGGGACTTATGAAAGTTGTCTGAACGGATGTGTTTATTGCTATGCCATCAAGGGCAATTACAATACAGCAGCATATAATATGAAGAAACATGATAAAAACTCGCCGTTGCTCATCGGTCATTTATTCGAAGATGATATAGTAAAGGAACGGGAGATGAAGAGTCTGCGGGATAACCAATATTCGTTGTTTTAGTCTTCCTGATCCGTATCTGACTTACAGGCATAAAAAAAGGCTATCTATCCCAGACAGCCAATCTTTTGTTAACCTTAAATCTAATACTATGAAAAACACAGTACAAAGATACGGACTTTTCGGTTATCTCCAAATTTTCGGCCCGATGCAGCGTATCTTATAACATGGTTTAATAGAATCTGAACCGTATTAACAAATAAGCGGTTAAGCATTAACATTTAACAGTTTTCTTAAATAATCAGGGCATAAAACTGGAGGAGATGCAAATGTTTTCCAATCGGACACCTTATCTTATTAAAGAGCGTTTATGAGGTCTAACAAATTCCTCTGCCAGCTGTTTCTAATAGAAGGTAACCATCAAATTCACAATATATGAACAGATTCGAAAATAAAGTAGTTGTCATCACCGGTGCTGCCGGTGGTATCGGCGAAGCAACCACACGCCGCATTGTCTCCGAAGGGGGCAAAGTAGTCATCGCTGACCATTCTGAAAAAAAGGCGGAACAGCTTGCCAACGAACTTACTCATGCAGGGGCCGACGTGCGCCATGTCTATTTCTCCGCCACCGAACTCCAGAGTTGCAAAGAGCTGATTGATTTTTCTATGAATGAATATCAACGAATAGATGTACTGATTAATAATGTAGGAGGAACCGATCCCAAACGTGACCTTAACATCGAGAAGCTGGATATCAATTACTTTGACGAGGCATTCCACCTGAATCTCTGCTGTACCATGTACCTTTCTCAACAGGTCATCCCTATCATGACTACCAATGGCGGCGGAAACATTGTCAACGTAGCTTCCATAAGCGGACTTACTGCTGATGCTAACGGTACATTATATGGTGCCAGCAAAGCGGGCGTCATCAACCTGACGAAATACATCGCTACCCAAATGGGAAAGAAAAATATCCGCTGCAATGCCGTAGCCCCGGGGTTGGTACTTACCCCCGCGGCATTGGATAACCTGAATGAAGATGTACGCAACATCTTCCTCGGCCAATGTGCCACTCCTTATTTAGGAGAACCGGAAGACGTCGCAGCTACCATCGCTTTTCTAGCTTCGAACGATGCAAGGTATATCACCGGACAAACAATCGTCGTAGATGGTGGCCTGACTGCTCATAACCCGACAGTAGCGTTATCATAGAACATAACTTTAATACAATGAATAAAATGACAATAATGGGAATATGGCTTCTTTCGCTATTTATCAATAGCGGATGCAACCGGGAATTAGTAGAATAGACAGTAATGATCTTAAAATATCTATCGAAAAGGGGGAAGAGTGGATGCATGATTTTCCATTGTTTCTGGGTTTCACAATGACTTTACCCATGCATTCATTTCGTTAATAGCTTCTAGTGAAGACGGAAGCTCCTGCTTAGTCTGCAAAGCATCAGGACGAAGATCGACGCGCACATACCCCCAGCCGTCTTCGTCGATTTGCAGATAGCCACACTTCCTGTACTCTTCCAGGCAACTGTCAGAGCATCCTCCGTAAAAGTCACATTGAAGTTCATCTTCCGACGTTTTTTTATTGGCAATGAATGAACTTTCACCCACCCAGACAAAATCGTCCAAATCAACCTCAAAATAATCCCCTCCTCCCCGATTGAGTGCGGCAACTTCCGCCAAACGCCCTTCGGGAAGCATCTTGTAAACGCGGACATAACATTCTTCCTTATACGGATTTTCATCTACGACAAGGAAAAGACCGGATTTTCCACAGAATAAAGGGGTATCTATACTACGATATTCGTAAACTTCTCCTGTAACATCACTCATCACAAAATAGCCCCAGCTCTCAAACCCTGAATAGTGAAAAAAATGCAGACCGTAATCAGACTGATACCCATCATAGTACCATTTTATAAATCCATCTTCATCTTCTTTCGCCGGAGAATTCAGCAGTGCGAGTTCCCCCTTTTTCCAGCGCACGGACAGTTTATTCTGATTGTCTGTATAACGCCCTTTACCAGAATCAAGCTGTTTATTACAACTATCCGCCTTCATATTCGTATATTCAGCAAATTCAAGTTTTTTCACGTCTGCCCCTGTATTGCTATACATACGCAAGGAGATCATTCTTCCACTATGATAGTCATACATACTCTTTTCAATCCGGTTGCCTTCTTCAGAATAAATTTCAGTCATGACACCCGGCACGCCTTTCTCCGAGTACGGATAACTCTCGAAACGACGTAGCCGCCCGCCAGAATAATTCCTTATATCCAGCCGCTTTTGAGTTCCGACCGTCACAATGCTTCGTTTTACAGAATCACACTTATCATCCATGAAGTATATCGGCTCATCGGAATCCTTTTCAAAATATTTTCGTTTCAGAAGATACTTTTTGCCGTTCTCCAATGCATAAATTTCTTGAATGTAATAAAAGGGAGTCCCTTCTGATGCCTGATATTTATACTCATACCAGTCGGGAGCCTCCGCTACCCCGTTAGGGTCATTATAAGCGTATTCCGAATGGCTATAATACCAACATTCGGTCGGTAACACTTCCTGATCGTCAATATAATGATTAACCTGCCACAGATGTCCGTTGGCGTGCCATCTCATTTCCTCTCCGTTTAGCTTCCCATCTTTATAGTGTTCAAACCAGTCCGGCTTTCCATCATAATACCATCTCTGACGTACTCCGTTAAGTTTACCTCGTGTAGCCTGGTAAAAGATATGGGGATATCCGTTGGAATAATAAGATTGATAAAGTTCACAAATACTGTCAAGAGTAATTATACGACTTGTCATACAATGGGAAGAGATACTGTAATGACGCACTGTATCGTTCTTTATTCCGTCTTTATAAACAACTACCGAATAATAGGGTTCCGACACAAAAGAATCAGTCGAGCGAAAATAAAAGTGTTTATAAGCACCGTTCATCAATGAGTCCTTGTAAAAACAACGTTCCACGCCATCTACTTGTTTCCGGCAAATACTGTCGGAGTCATAGACCTTCAAAGAAGATGCTTCCGGTTCTTTTAGCAATGATTCGGAAAGCGTATCAGGAATAATCCAATCACTTCCTTTATAAAAATCCATAGAGAAAGCTTCGGAAATAGCAGTAGTTTTTTCGCTTAAAGCGTTTTCCTGTGTTTCCTGATTCGTGGAAGAAGATTGCGAAGTTCCTCCGGTTTTTCCGCCACATGATAACAACAGTAATACGCAGCTATATACCAAAGCGTTTTTCATACCAAATATCTTTTATTTAATACATAATTACGGCAAAATTAATGATAATATCAGATAATCAGGTATAAATCGATCCCAAAAATGGAATAATTATCTGTCAGCAGGCTATTATTTCGTTCAACAAATACTAACTTTACAACGTTATTAATAGAAAAGAACGAACGTCATGATTGTTAAAACACTACTAGATACAGACCTCTATAAGTTTACCACCTCGTACGCTTATATCAAACTGTTCCCCTATGCAATGGGTACTTTTAGTTTCAATGACCGGAACGAAACAAAGTATACCGAAGCTTTTCTGGAAACACTCAAGGCAGAGATCAAGAATCTTAGTCAGTTGAGATTCACGGAAGAGGAGTTGGAATACATGACGAAGAATTGCAGATTTCTCCCGAGAGTCTACTGGGAGTGGTTGTCTTCTTTTCGTTTCGACCCGAATAAGATTGATATTCATCTGGATGAAGCCTGTCATCTCCACATCGAAGTGACTGACTTGCTTTATAAAGTGACTTTATATGAAGTGCCTTTGCTCGCTATTGTTTCTGAAATCAAAAACCGGTTCTTCGGCCATGTAGCAGACATGAACGGGATTCTTTGCAAACTGTCGGAGAAAATAGAGTTATCGAACCAACATCAGCTCCGCTTTTCAGAATTTGGTACACGGAGAAGATTCTCTATTGATGTGCAGGAAACTGTTATCAAAAGACTGAACGAGACAGCGCAATATTGCACCGGGACTTCCAACTGCAACTTCGCAATGAAATATGGAATGAAAATGATGGGGACTCACCCTCACGAATGGTTTATGTTTCATGGAGCACAGTTCGGATATAAACATGCCAATTATATGGCACTCGAAAACTGGGTGAATGTTTATGACGGTGATTTGGGTATCGCACTTTCCGATACCTATACTTCCGGCATCTTCCTTAGTAACCTTAGCCGTAAACAAGCTAAACTTTTCGACGGTGTGCGCTGCGATTCCGGTAATGAATTTGAGTTTATCGACCGACTGGTTGCCCGCTACAAAGAGTTGGGAATCGACGCGACAACCAAAACCATCGTATTCAGCAATGCCCTCGACTTTACAAAAGCATTAGACATTCAAGAATACTGCAAAAACAAAATCCGCTGCTCTTTCGGAATCGGCACCAATCTCACCAACGATACCGGGTTCGAACCTTCGAACATCGTGATGAAACTGACGCAATGCAAGATGAATGTCAATCAGGAGTGGAGGGAATGTATCAAACTGTCGGATGATGAAGGAAAACATACCGGCAGTCTTGAAGAAGTGCAGGCATGCCTGCATGAGTTGAGGTTGAACAGAAACCAATAATCAAGACAACGGAAAGGCTATAAAAAGAAAAGCAGAAGTACCTCGATAGAAAATACTTTCTGCTTTTCCTCCATATATGCCATACCGAAATACACCTGCATAAAACCAGCTATTTATATCATTGTAATAAACGATACATCATTTTCAGAATTTGAACCCTTTCACTGCTTTTTCCAATCTTTCCAAAGATAATTCGCCGGATTGCCGCCAAAGCTGTTGCCCTTTTCTAAAAAGAATAAAGGTAGGAGTCGACTCCACCGTATAAAAATCAGTAAGGGCAGGCTCCTGGTCGATGTCCACTTCCACCACTTCCAATGTTCCTACCATCAGTTTCTTGAACTCTTCAACAACCGGTTTCATGCGCTGGCAGTGAGGACACCACGTTGCGTAAAACTCTGCCATTACCCAATCACCGTTAGCTAGCTTCTCCTGGTTTCTTTCTTCACGAGCTATTTTCTTTTCTTTCATAATGAATATCTCCTTTTAATTAATAACTATCAACCTAACAATATCAGGAGAAAGATGGTTTAGAAAAGAAGCAAGGTTACACACAAATTAAAGAATCAAACCCATTTGCATTTACCCGACCAGCTATTAATATCCAAGCAAATCATCTCCGTACGATGAAAAGACTTCTCCGCATCATACTTTGCTCCTATCACTTTATCTTCCGGACTAAGGACAAGCATTGCACAAAATTGAAACTTTCGTGCAAAAAAGGAACATCCTATTCAATATTTATTTATCTTTGCCCCCCAAAATGGTTCAGAATCCGTATCCAACGGACGATGATTAATAGGGAACCGGGTGTAAATCCCGGACAGTCCCGCTGCTGTGAAACTCTGTTCAATGTCTTATAATTGAACTAATTTAACGCCACTGATGTTATTCGGGAAGGCAAATAAGACAAGAGTCAGTCAGAAGACCTGCCATTTTGTGTAAGACGCCCCTCTCCTCGTGGATTAGGAGAAAGAGTATCACTTGTTAAGCCCCAAATCAAAAAAATACTGTTTTTCGTCGGGTGGAGTATGTCCATTAGACGGGAAGACATTAATAAGTATGTACTTAATTGAAAAAAGTATGATAAAAAAAATCTTAGTAGCCAATCGCGGTGAAATTGCCGTAAGGGTGATGCGTTCCTGCCGGGAAATGGAGATAACGAGTATCGCTATCTTCTCCGAAGCAGACCGGACCGCGAAGCACGTGCTTTATGCAGACGAAGCTTATTGCGTAGGGCCGGCAGCATCCAAAGAGAGTTATCTGAATATAGAAAAAATCATCGAAGTGGCAAAAGCAGCTCATGCAGACGCCATCCATCCGGGTTACGGCTTCTTGTCCGAGAATGCCACATTCGCCCGTCGATGTCAGGAAGAAGGAATCATCTTTATCGGACCCAATCCGGAAACAATGGAAGCTATGGGAGATAAAATTGCTGCCCGTATCAAAATGATTGAGGCGGGAGTACCCGTAGTTCCCGGCACACAAGACAACCTGAAAAGCGTGGAAGAAGCCATAGAGCTTTGCAATAAAATCGGCTATCCGGTGATGCTGAAGGCCTCTATGGGCGGTGGTGGAAAAGGTATGCGCCTCATCCACAGTGCCGAAGAAGTGGAAGAAGCATATACCACTGCCAAGAGCGAATCATTGTCTTCCTTTGGCGACGACACGGTTTACCTGGAGAAGTTCGTTGAAGAGCCTCATCACATCGAGTTCCAGATTCTTGGAGACAAGCATGGAAATGTCATTCATCTGTGCGAACGCGAATGTTCCGTGCAACGCCGTAACCAGAAAATCGTGGAAGAGACTCCTTCGGTTTTCGTCACTCCCGAACTGCGAAAAGACATGGGTGAAAAAGCGGTAGCGGCGGCTAAAGCTGTGAACTACATCGGTGCGGGTACTATCGAATTCCTTGTTGATAAACACCGCAACTATTATTTCCTTGAGATGAACACCCGCTTGCAGGTGGAACATCCAATTACGGAAGAAGTGATCGGAGTAGATTTGGTGAAAGAGCAAATTAAAGTTGCCGACGGACAAGTGCTTCAACTGAAACAAGAGAATATCCAGCAACGCGGGCACGCTATCGAATGTCGTATCTGTGCCGAAGACACTGAAATGAATTTCATGCCAAGTCCGGGTATCATCAAACAGATTACAGAGCCGAACAGTATCGGTGTGCGTATTGACAGTTATGTATACGAAGGATATGAAATTCCGATCTACTATGACCCGATGATCGGTAAACTGATTGTATGGGCTACCAATCGCGAATATGCGATTGAGCGGATGCGTCGTGTTCTCCACGAATATAAATTGACCGGAGTGAAAAACAACATCAGTTATCTGCGTGCCATCATGGATACTCCTGATTTTGTAGAAGGTCATTATGACACAGGATTCATCGCCAAGAACAGCGAGTTTCTGCAACAACGGATTACGCGCACCAGCGAATATTCCGAAAATATTGCCCTGATCGCTGCTTATATAGACTATTTGATGAATCTCGAAGAGAACAACAGCGGTATGGCTGCCGACAACCGCCCTATCAGCAAGTGGAAAGAGTTCGGATTGCATAAGGGTGTGTTGAGAATCTAAATTTTAACAAAGAGAATTCAATTATGGAAATTCATATAGGAAACCGTGTGGCCGAAGTAGAACTGGTCAGCAAGGAAGATAACAAGGTAGTGCTCACCATTGATGGAAAAACGTTTGAAGCAGACGTAGTGATGGCAGAAAACGGTACTTGCAACATATTGATGGACGGACGCAGTTCGAACGCACAGCTGATTCGCCGTGATAACGGAAAAAGCTATAAAGTGAATACGCATTATAGCAGTTTCAATGTAGAAATAGTGGACAGCCAGGCAAAATATCTGCGTATGCGCAAGAAAGGGGAAGAAGAACAGAATGACTGTATCATTTCTCCGATGCCGGGCAAAGTAGTGAAAATACCTGTTGCAGTCGGCCAGGAAATGAAGGCGGGAGACACCGCTATCGTTATTGAAGCCATGAAGATGCAGAGTAACTACAAAGTGACTTCAGACTGCCGCATTAAAGAAATTCTGGTTCAGGAAGGTGATAACATAACCGGCGACCAGACGTTAATAACATTAGAACCGATTGCATAATATAAGAACGGATTGCATTATGGAAGAAATGAATAAAGCATACGCCACGTTCGAGGAACGTGACCGCATCGCTTCTCTTGGTGGAGGCGTTGATAAAATAGAGAAGCAACACGAAAGCGGAAAAATGACTGCTCGCGAACGTATTGAGATGTTGCTCGACAAAGGTACTTTCGTTGAACTGGATAAATTGATGGTTCACCGTTGTACGAACTATGGCATGGATAAAAACAAAATTCCGGGAGACGGCATCGTTTCAGGTTACGGAAAGGTAGACGGTCGCCAGGTATTTGTTTACGCTTATGACTTTACCGTATATGGCGGCTCACTGTCTGCTTCCAATGCCAAAAAGATTGTGAAAGTACAACAACTTGCGTTGAAGAACGGTGCCCCGATTATCGCTCTGAATGATTCGGGCGGCGCACGTATTCAGGAAGGTATCGAAAGCCTTTCCGGTTATGCGGATATTTTCTATCAGAACACAATGGCCAGCGGTGTGATTCCACAGATTTCGGCCATCCTGGGTCCTTGTGCCGGAGGCGCTTGCTACTCTCCTGCCCTTACCGATTTCATCTTTATGGTGAAAGAAAAAAGTCACATGTTCGTGACTGGTCCGGATGTAGTAAAAACCGTGATTCATGAAGAAGTAAGCAAAGAAGAGCTGGGTGGCGCAATGACACATAGCAGCAAGAGCGGTGTGACGCATTTTATGTGCAACTCCGAAGAAGAACTGTTGATGAGTATCCGTGAACTGCTATCTTTCTTACCGCAGAATAATATGGATGAAGCCAGAAAACAACCTTGCGCCGACGAAACCAACCGCGAAGATGCTTCTTTGGATACGATTGTTCCGGCAGATCCGAACGTACCGTATGATATGAAAGACATTATCGAACGCGTGATAGACAACGGTTATTTCTTCGAAGTCATGCCGAACTTTGCAAAGAATATCATCATCGGCTTTGCCCGCATGGCAGGTCGTTCGGTAGGCATCGTAGCCAATCAGCCGGCTTATCTTGCCGGCGTTCTTGACATCGACGCCAGCGACAAAGCAAGTCGTTTTATCCGTTTTTGCGACTGTTTCAATATTCCATTGATTACATTCGAAGATGTGCCGGGATTCCTTCCGGGATATACACAGGAAAACAATGGTATCATCCGTCACGGCGCAAAAATAGTTTATGCGTTCGCAGAAGCTACTGTTCCCAAGCTGACTGTTATTACCCGCAAAGCTTACGGCGGCGCTTATATCGTAATGAACTCCAAGCAGACCGGAGCTGATGTGAACTTCGCATATCCCAGCGCAGAAATTGCAGTGATGGGTGCAGACGGTGCAATCAATATCCTGTTCCGCAAAGCTGACGAAGCAACAAAGGCTAAGGAACTGGAAGCCTACAAAGAAAAGTTTGCTACTCCGTATCAAGCTGCCGAACTGGGATATATTGACGAAATCATTTATCCGAGACAGACTCGCAAACGTCTGATTCAGGCACTAGAAATGACGGAAAACAAAATGCAGACAAATCCGCCCAAGAAGCACGGTAATATGCCTTTATAACAACTAGATAAGGTGTGCATAAAGCACCCTCCCATCAAGACGGGCTTACATAGATTCTACGATATACTTTAGAATCTTTGTAAGCCCTCTTTTTATGAGTAAGTCTTTTTATATACATAAAAAACGGCACCTCGATTCACATCGCAGCACCGTCACAACACAAACACAAAATAAAACACGACAAAACTACTATGCAATCTTCCTGTCATGCCGGGGAGGCATACCTTGCTTGACTTATCTATATTCGCATACACACAAGAAGCTTTATCAGGCGATTTGCACAATAAATAACATACACTTCCGGATTTTGTTCACAGGATTGATAATTTTATTCAATAATATGATAAGAAAATGAAATAACGTGCTCTTTAACGAATTCAAGAGAAACGAAAAAAACGGCACCCCGATTCACATCGCAGCACCGTCACAACACAAACACAAAATAAAACACGACAAAACTACTATGCAATCTTCCTGTTATGCCGGGGAGGCATATTCACTAGCCTATATATATTCGCATACCTACAAGTAGCCATCAGGCGATTTGCATATATAAAACATTCAGTTTTTTATTTTGTTCACGAAAGGAGAAACAAAAATGTTATTTCTTCTCCTTGTAATCTTTCAGGAAGCCTTCCATCAGCCATTTTGCGAGTGCCTGACGATTGGAGTTTATCACCAACCGACGCTGATCGAACGTATTCTGGATATTGCCCAACTCCACAAAAACGGAAGCGGGAGTGGTATGGGAAAGCACGTATAAGTTGCGCCCGCTCACTGTGCCGGAAAAACCCCGATTAGGCTGATGCTTATCATATTTTGACTCAAACGTATCTTTCATATTATTCGCCAATCGTTTGCTGTCTCCTTTTTTATTCGAATAATAGAAAAATACATCCGTTTGTTTTCCCTTACTACGGCTATCGATATGAATAAAAATCGCCCTGCAATAAGAGTGATTCTTACGATCTTTCCGGTAAAGGGCGTTTATTTTATCACAACGTTGCTGAAGGCGTTGCACTTGATTTAAAGGAATTGCATCCCCCATACAAGTCTCACGTTTACTGTTCGACAAATACGAATCATCCCGAATACCATCTTTGGCATCTTGAATGATGATATGCACTTCGGCTCCTTCCTGCATCAGGTTACGTGCCAGACGGAGTGCAATATCATAAGCGTATTCATCTTCATGCAGTTCGTATCTACCCACTTTTCCAATAGCTCCCGGATCGGGACCTCCGTGTCCGCTGACCACATAGAAACAAGCACCGGCAAGACGGTTGGAAGTGACTTTCACATTAGCCAGTTGCTTTCCAAACAGAGGTTCGTTGATGGTGGTTCCTATTTTTGTCGATTTAGCTTTTGAAGATGCTTGCTTTGTCCCGGCGCCTTCGGAAGTTGTGTTCTTGGCACCCGTGTTTTTGGCAGGAGTAGTCTTGGCAGAAGTAGTTGTCGATTTCTTTACCGGAGGAATAACATAAGTCACGCCTACTTTAAGCACATTATTCTTTCCCAGCTTCTGCTTATTCAACTCTATAAAATCGTCGTAATACTTCTTCGGAGAACGGTTGTGCCTCAACAGAAAAGAAGAGATGCCCTCACCCGCCTTCGGAGTTGCCTTCTGCTGCGCCCAAAGAGTTGTGCCCGAAAAAAGAAAAGCTAAGAATAAAAGAATATAGAGTTTATTTTTCATAACTACATTAACTATCTCCTTCGCAAGAGTTATCATTTCACTCATAAACAGGGCAAAAATACAATTATTTTCCCTACTTTTGCAGCATTAAAACATTTTTTGAAATAAAACATTAAAACCCGATAACATTATGACAAAACAATTCAAACCGGAAACCCTGTGTGTACAGGCTGGATGGACGCCTAAAAAAGGCGAACCACGCGTATTGCCCATCTATCAAAGTACAACTTTCAAATACGATACCAGCGAGCAAATGGCCCGCCTGTTCGATTTGGAAGACAGTGGTTACTTTTATACCCGCCTGCAAAATCCAACGAATGACGCTGTTGCCGCCAAAATCGCCGCTCTTGAAGGTGGTGTAGCCGCTATGCTGACTTCCAGCGGTCAGGCAGCCAACTTCTATGCCATTTTTAATATCTGCCAGGCAGGAGATCACTTCGTTTGTTCCTCCGCTATTTATGGAGGTACGTTCAACCTGTTCGGAGTGACGATGAAGAAACTAGGCATCGATGTGACTTTCGTAAATCCGGATGCCAGCGAAGAAGAAATTTCTGCAGCTTTCAAACCGAATACAAAGGCTTTGTTTGGCGAAACAATTTCCAATCCTTCTCTGGAAGTGCTGGATATTGAAAAGTTCGCACGTATCGCACACAGTCACGGGGTCCCCTTGATTGTTGACAACACCTTCCCTACTCCTATCAACTGTCGCCCGTTTGAATGGGGAGCTGACATCGTAGTTCATTCTACTACCAAATATATGGACGGACACGCTACAAGCGTAGGTGGCTGTATCGTAGATAGCGGTAATTTTGACTGGGATGCTCACGCAGAAAAATTCCCGGGACTTTGTACTCCGGACGAGTCTTACCACGGGCTGACTTACACGAAAGCATTTGGCAAAGGTGCCTATATCACCAAAGCAACCGCGCAACTGATGCGTGACCTCGGCAGCATCCAAAGCCCGCAAAACTCTTTCTTATTGAATCTGGGACTTGAGACACTGCACCTGCGTATGCCTCAACACTGCCGTAACGCACAGAAAGTGGCCGAATATCTTTCTAAAAATGAGAAAGTAGCTTGGGTAAACTATTGTGGTCTGCCGGACAACAAATATTACAGCCTGGCACAGAAATATATGCCGAACGGTTCTTGCGGAGTTATCTCCTTCGGTCTGAAAGGCGGACGTGATGTGTCTATCAAGTTTATGGATTCACTGGAATTCATCGCTATCGTTACTCACGTAGCCGATGCACGCAGTTGCGTGCTCCATCCGGCAAGCCATACTCACCGCCAGTTAACGGATGAGCAACTGATGGAAGCCGGTGTACGTCCGGACCTGATCCGCCTATCGGTAGGTATCGAAAATGCGGATGATATCATTGCTGATATCGAACAGGCTTTGAACGCATAACAATACCGTAAAGGTATCAAATACTAAGTAAGAGAAGGCACGGGAAATCTTTCATTCCCGTGCCTTTTTATTTGCCACAAAAAGAAAATTAATTTCGAAGAGAATCATTTCAAATGTGAACCGATAAATCCTTCCAGATGATTATAAATCCTCGGCAGACAAACTGGAAATCACTGTATCCACCCAATATACAACTGTTCTATCCGCCGGCAAAACTCCTTCCAGATAAGGTGAATCGGATACCTCCTCCAACCATGCCGTAGTAATCGGTCCTCTTTCTCTTGTAGAACTTTGAGTTCCTAAATACGGACTAAAATTAAAAAACGTGTGTTGTTGCTCTACATTATTTTTATCTATATATGTAAAGACAAAAGCCTTTTTCTGTTTTCCACCCAATGAAGCCCACTCTATCTGGTATGTTCCTTCAACAAGAATTTGCTCATCCTCTGTCTTATAAATGAATTTCCCTCCTGTTCCTTCTTCAGATAAATGATATACATCATCCGGCCGCAAAATACAGATATCTCCTTTATTTATAAAAGAATAAGGAGCCATTGCCACATTTACTTTTTCCTGCAACTCGCTTTCCGAATCCAATGACAACATATCTTCACTGGGTCTGGAAACCTGAAATTCAGGTTGGTCGACGCACATAAATGTCAATACGCCATAAGAAACAGTCACAGGCAGGGTGACATAATTACCATCCTTATCAGTAACGGTAACCGTTACTTTCCCTTTTTTACCATGCGAACTAAGCCATAATCGGTTGTCGATGACTGTTGCTGTCACAATTGTTTCATCGGAGCTTTGTGCAGAGTAGCCACCTTTTCCATTGGCTATCCCGATATTCTCCGCTTCCCATCCGTTAAGATACAAAACTGTAGAAGAAACAGTGTTTGTACAAGTTCCTGTTTCGTCAACCAGTTCGGAACCACTAAATAAGATAATCTCTGCATCATCTTGACAGGCTGATACACAAAAAGCCATAACAGAAAGAAGAAAGAAGCCTAATAAAGTTTTTGTTTTCATATTTTCAGTGGTATGGTTAAATCCCGGCATATGCCATTGTTTTGCAAAGATATAAAGTATTTGTAAAAAACACTATCTTTGTATGAAAAGTTACCAATAGTACAGATCCACTAGATTCTTCCATACAGTGTAAGTTATATGAGATATACAACAGAAGGTCATTGAAAAGGACGTTCCCGGGGGAAAAAGGGAATGGGAAATACGGGAACGTCCTCAAAACATAACAATACAGAAATATGGACTTTCACAAGGGCGCATTTCTGTCTCTCTTATGCAACATTTCCTTCTATAAAAATATGGAGGAAATATCTGGAGAGGATATTATTATGTGGGAAATTTAGTTTATAGTCTTAAAAGCAATCTGATTGCATCAAAGTGATGAACGATAGGCAGTCCGAATATATTCTCCTACTGCATTGTCATCATTGATTTCTATGTATTTTTTCAATAAATCCGCAAATCCGGATTTTATCTGTTCCGTTTGCTTGTTCTCGCAGGCTGTGGAATATTCATCAACAGCCATGAGAAAATCCTGCATTCGTTCATTCAGCATTGTTCCTCCTGTGCAAACCACATCGGAAATATAGGCTTGGATACTACCATTTTCTATGACAACAGGGAGGCGGTATTCCAGTCCCGATTTGTTGGCACGAATAGAAAGCACTTTTACTACGGGCGACACAATAGTCACCGTATCGGAAAAATCAAACTTTCCGTGGATTATTTCTGCACTATCTACCGGCTGCCCGCTCGAAACATCTTTCATATAAACCATTTTTCCTTCGAATTCGGGCAAAGGTGCACTGCCGTTAATCTCGTAACCTTTTATCTGATGCCCGGTGCAAGCCACTATCAGACATATTCCCGGAAGAAAAGATAAAAGTTTCACATATCTGTTCATTAAGCTCTTCATTCTTCTTTAAAAAAGAAAAGCCGTCCGCACTATCAGCTGAACGGCTTTCTCTTTTCATTCATACATTTGTATAATCATTCATCCTTAGAATCTGAATCCCAGTTTCACCACAGGCATTTCAAATATTTTGATATTGTGGTGACTGACGTTATATTTATCAAATCCTTTCGGGCAAATCTGTATCAAGTCATAGCGGTAAGCCAGAGGGTGCATTTCGAAACCGAAAACAAAACCTTTGGCAATGCTATACTCAATACCTGCTACGGCAGCTACTTTGAAACCGTACATCTGACCGGCTTTACTTCCGGAAACATAGACCTGTGACGGAAGTTCTTCCGAGTCGTCACTATCCTTGTAGGTGTCTCCGGTGTATGGTTCGGTCGTTTCAATGCGTGCCATCTGGAAGCCGAGTGCGCCTCCGAGATATGGATGAATACGTTCGTTGCGAGTCTTGAAATAGTAGTTGGAACCGACAGATACATACCAGTTGTTGGTCATCTGCGCATTGATATAACTTTGCGCAGGGATAATCATGTCAGGTACACTGTTGTCTCCTTCTACATAGTCTTTCTTAGGAGTGAGGCTAACGTTCATGCTGAACTGGAAATTTACATCCCAATTGTCAGACACGAAATACTTACCTTCAATTCCGGCTATATTGACCAGACTATTATTATTCAGACTCCCGATGTTCAGATAGCGGTTCAGATCGCCGGAGTTATCCTTCCCTCCATTGGGAAGTCCGACTACTCCTCCGTCATTGGAGAACTTAGGAAGCAGATAAGAGGTGTTCTCGTTAAAGAACTTTCCGCTACCAAGCAGGACTGAAACCTGCCACTGTCCTTTTTTCGGGGCAAACGACGCATCATCACTGCTGCTGTAACGCTGCGCCATTGAAGGCGCAGCTGTCATACAGGTCAGCAAAAGTAATGTGCATAGTTTTTTTATCATCTTGTTACTTTTACGTAGTTAGGGAATTATTTCAAGAAGATAGCAAGAAGTGCTTTCAATTGAGCGCTTGCAGCATCATAGTCTGCCTTGGCAGCATCATATTCAGCCTGTTTTACTTTGATCTTTTCCTGGATACTTGCCAATGATTCAGTAATATAATCTGTATCAGTATAAGTACCTGCCGCTAATTTCTCTATATTTCTCTTAGCTTTAGCAACATCGGCCTTAGCGGCAGTGACATTTGCCAAAGCAATCATATGTTCTTGCTTAACCAAATTCTTGATAGCTTCCAAAGAACCTAAATCACCATTAGTAAAGTTATTATTCAAATAAACAGTGATTTCCGTTTCAATCTTACCTTTGATAATTTCATTATTGCCGTATTCTTTTTGTACTGTTGCAATATTATCATTTACTTCTTTAAAGACTTTATCATAAGCAGCTTGGGCTTCGTCGTTAGCTTTCTTAGCTTTATCTACAGCATCCGCCAAAGCAGCATTTGCTTTATCTTGAGCAGCCTGTTCTACAGCTTTTTGAGCAGTAAATGCTTCTTTCAAAGCTTTGTAAGTTTCTACCTGATCAATTATAGCTTGTAGACTAGCCGTTTCTGCTGTTGCCCAAATCATCTTACCAAGAGAACCATAATCATTCTTCAAGGCGTCTACATGATTACCACCAGCCGCAGCTATTACTTCGTCCTTAGATACTGGCAATCTTCTTGGATTATTACCGGAATTGAAATTATCGCTAAATACAGTAGAAGAAGCTGATTTCCATTTTTCCAATGGAGTCTTTACACTGGAGTCTTGCTCTACATCTATTAATTTTCCAATATTTTCTTTACTAATTTCATTTGCAGTAGCGATGTCACCAGCATCCCAAGTGATAAAGCCTAAATCTACTCCAACCACCTTTTTAAAGTTATTAGCGTCTGCTATCAGCCAAGCAGAGATTTTTTTCGTCTCACTTCCTTTTGTCGCAGTTGCCTTAGTAACTTGTGCTTCTTTAGCCAGTGCATCCTTATAGTATGCAACTAAAGCCGTAGCTACAGCATCAATATTAGCTTCTTTTTTTCTATCTTCCGGTTTAAGTCCATTATATTTCTTTATTGCAGCATTAGCGGCTACCTCTGATTTCTCCAATTCTATTTTCAGACTTTCATCATAAGCTGCCATTGCATCTTCCCATGCTTTATAATCTTTAGCATAGTTCTCTTCAGCTTCTTTTTGTGCTGCAAGAGCTGTAGCCAATTGTGGTTTGGCCCATTCTATATTTTCCAAATCAACACCTTTAGTAGCCTTATCAATCAGCTTAACCCAACCATCAATCTGACTTTGTGCTTCAGTAATTTGTATACTTTTAGCATAGGCAAAAGTACCAGTAGAAGAATTATAACCAGCAACAGTTGTTCCACTAGGTATTACATCATTCAATCCTTTCTTTACACTTTCAGCCTCTACTTTCTTAGAATAAGCTGCAGCTGTTTTAGCTTTGTTCTTGTTAGAGTTCTGGTTATTTTTAGCAGTCTCCAACTTATTGCTAGTAGCATCCAAGTCAGATATCAGTTTAGGATTAGCAACTTCCAACTTGCCTTTTTCAATATTATACTGTTGTTCCTTGACTTTTGCAGCAGCAATTTCTTCTTCCAGCTTCTTGACTTCTGCTTCCCAATCTGCAACAGTAGTATACTCATTATCCAAGATAGCTTTCAAGTTATCAGCATACTTCTGCGTCATTTCTAAAGCAAATTCTGCATTTTTCAATGCATTATCCAAAACCGCTTCTAAATTATTATCAGCTACTATATCAGAATAGTTAGCTAATTGCTCCTGAAGTTTTTTCAAGCTACCGGCTTTATAGCCATCCGCAGACTGGGTAGGATCTTCAGTAATAAGATAAACATAATACTTAGTCGTAGAAGAATTAGTCTCCGTGCTTTCATCCGGATTTGTAGTAGTAGTGGAATTCGCAACTTCCGATGACAGAATTCTTTTGATAACAGTTGTTGAATATCCATACATTGCCTTGTCCATTGCTTGTTTTGCATAGGCGACTTGCGCTTGTACACCATTCAAACGAGCTTGTTCTTCATCTGTCAACAAAACCTTGGAAGCTTCAATCTGTTCCATAGCTTGCTTGTAAGCTTCCTGTGCTTTAGCAGTGGCAGTTTCGGCAAGAAGCATTTTTTCCTTATACTGCTCAACAATCAATGCCTTTTCATTTTCCCACTTAGTTTTGTCAGCTTCCGCTTTTGCAATGGCAGCTTCCGCTTCTGCTTTTGCTTGTGCAGTAGCAGCTTCTTCCTTTTCAATCAGGAGTTGCTTCAACTGAATATCCAGTTCATGCAACTGCAAATCAATTTCTGCAGATTTATTCTGAAGTGCCAAACCTGCATTAACTAACTCTTGCTCTGCAACCTGTGCTTTTCTCAATTCAGCCTCTACAAGCTCAACTGCAGCTTGAGCTTTGATAAAATCAGACTTTGCTCCCCTAAGTTCTGCAATGCCTTCCGGTTCATCGGTATCAATACATCCCGTGAATGTCGCCGTCGTACCTGCCATGAGCAAGGTTGCGACTAAATACGTCCATTTTCTCATAAAAGTAAATTAAATGTTATACAATTAATAAATAAAAAATTTGTTTGTACTAATTCATGATTTATTTCGCTTCACTCCCCCTCTTCCCGTTACTTTGTAGGTAACGGGAAAACCCTTGTGCCTGCTCTTTTAGAGTAGTCTATACTAGAAAATAATACGATATATGACGAATCTTCTTACCCCTGCTTATGAGAAAAAGTAGAGGGGCGGGAAATCTATTGCAAAATTTAGACGTTAACAAAGCTCTAAGACAAAGAATCCACGTGTTCTTCTGTGTTTATTCCTATTTTGAGTAGTTTATTAGAAAAAATGTACGATTTTGTTTGGATGTTTTAAGAAATATGCTCATATTTGCAGCGTCTTTTCTTCCCGTTACCTACAAAGTAACAGCACTATCAATCAGCTACTTGCCACAAATATAGTTCCTTTTCAGCGAAGATAGAATCGTCACATTTGCTTCATCTATTTTCTTATTCTTAAAAGGTTTTAGATAAGTCTCTGTGACGATAATGGATGAATGTCCCATCGCCTCTGAAATAATGCCTGGATGTATCTCGCAATAATATGCCATTGTAGCCCAAGTATGCCGAGCCGTATATGAGCTTAAATCAGAAGTCAATGCAAGTACTTGTTTCAACAACAGAAGCTGATAGTTAAAATTACGCAAAGCTATCTGATATTCCCTGTAGGTAGCTTCGGTACTCTCTCCGCCAGTCAGTATGGGAAAAAGATAAGGAGAAGCAGAATCAGTGTTCATATACTTTTTTATTAGTTTCATAGTTTCCGGCAGAAGCGTCACAGTTAGAAGCCGCCCGGTTTTTCTACGACGATAAGTAAGCACATTCCCCACCATATCCTGCTTTTTAAGATAGGCAAGATCTACAAACGGCATACCACGAAGCATGAACATTAAGAAAAAGTACGCGCGCGTACGTTGTAATTCTTCCCTTCCCTGATGAATTTGTTTGGGAAGCTCTTTCATCAATCGTTCCATATCCTCCTTTTCCAGTGCACGCTTTCTGTCAGCACGCGTTCCTGTATAAACATACCGGAAATGATGCGGTATATAAGATGCCATACGACGGTCAACCGCGCGGTTGTACACCGCCCTCAATGTACGCATATAGGTTGAAACCGTGTTCCAACTACAATCCTTTTCCCGCAAATACGTTTCAAAACTTTTAAGAAACTCCTGATTCACTTTCTTGAATGACAGATTCCTGCTCCCGTTAAATGCAATGATAGCATTCATGCTACTCCTGTAAACATGAGCAGTTCCATAATTCCCACTTTTTCGAAGCCCTTCAGCTACTTCCTTCATAAATGAAATCAAATTCCCCATTTTTATTAATTTTAGTTATCACTCAAGCACGTCCCTGAAGAAAAGCGCCCTCACCGCAATTCCCCCCAATGCTCTTAATTCAAAATCTCAAAGTATCATCATACAAATATGATGAATTATGTTTTCTTTATATACACCCGATGTGTTCCTCTGCCATCAATCCCGATACCGGAACCGGGCGTATACGCCCATTGGCGCAATTCATTGGTAGCCGCTGTGCGCAGCAGACCTGTCAGCTTCCGGTATTCGTAGACTGTCAAAAAAGGATGTTCCTCCAAATATCTAACAGCCAATGCAAGCCGTTGCTCCGGAGTATACTTCTGTGAAGAACGTTGCGACTTCCACGGGGCTCTTTCCAGCAGACATCTTCCATTGATACGCCTTATCATCTTCCTGTCTACACGAAAGTTCACGTTTCCCACCACAATGCTTCGTGCGTTACGATGGGTTTCGCCTTCTCCGGCCTTTTCACGCTCTTTATCTTTGCATAACGCCAACGAAGGAGAGAATGTTCCAATGCCATCCAGCTTCACAGACTTGCCTTCTGCCATCTGATGTGCCATCTCAATACCTATTTGTGTAATTACGCCTTCCACATCTCCGACATTAAAACCACTGCTGGATGCTATCTGACGTATCAGCTCCTCGGTAGAAACCTGATCCATCATTGCAAACCGAGGATAAAGTACTTGTTCGCCCGTTCCATGAATATCGGGCATTTCTTCCATTACATACATTGCCATAGTACTAAAGTTTATTTGAAATATTGATTACTAATGCGAATCAGTAGTTGAACTCTGATTCCTTGTTTTAGAAAATTAGATAAA
>NZ_QTNF01000054.1:0-26350 GCF_003603455.1 Bacteroides sp. AM37-9
CCGTTTTGTTTAATATATTCGCGTTTTATTAGTGAATTACCCAAAATATCGTTTATTATAAATGTAAGACCCGTTTATAATAAACTGTTCCCCATTTTATTATAAACGTCTCATGAGTTTATTAATGTCTTGTATAAGAAAAAGAAAATAACGTAAAGGTAGTAATGGTATCAACGAGACAAACACAAATATATCTACACATTTATAGTAATGAACGACCTTTACAATTTGATTCTTTTTTATAGTTTATTCCTTTGGATATCGAGCGTAAAAGAACCGATCTTAATGGGAATTATTTAGTTAATGAACGAATACATTCCACTTCTTCCGCCCAACCCAGTTCACGATCAATAGTAACCGGATCAAAAGTATCTGCCTGCTACATCTCCATTTGGTTGATTGCCGTGCTCGGAATAAAATCACACCCACGAAGCCATCCCCATTGCTTATACCACTCATTAGCCTGCTCTTTTGTCCAAACTTCACGAACAGAAACAGTTTTCTGACTACAGGCAATCAACATAATACCAATAAAAAATGAGAGTAATATCTTTTTCATATAATCGTTTTACTTCAATACAATTACAAGGAGTCAATCGTATCACTTCACCGGCTTTTTCATTTGCACGATATTTTGAAAATAGCAACGCACCTTTGACAAGGTTATCTTGTAATCTCAAAAGGTACCCGAACTGAAACACCCGTTTTCATTAGTTCAGTGATATTAGGAAGAACGCGTTTCTTAAAGGATTCCCAACCACGATTGTCCATTTGTGTCCAACCTGCTTCTGCCAGTGCAAAAGCACGTGGATATGTCATGTATGTAGCACGATTTATATCGATAATGGCTTCCCCCCATAATGGTCCCATTACTCCCCAAATATGCTTCTGTGCCTCCAAAGGACGACCATATCCAGGATCTAATTTATATGCACGTTCTAATGTGGTAATAGGCATCCCCCAATTATTATATTCCGGTAATTCTCCCTTATATTGTGGATAATCAAAATATGTATATTCGCTAGGGGCCATAATTACATTGTGTCCTTTCTTGGCAGAAAAATCCAGCCCTGTTGGAGTCATACCTTCACGCCAATTGACTAACGTTACATCTTGAGGATATGGGAATAGATAATCGTCAGCAGGCGGATACACATTGTTCAATTCAAGCCACAATATTGGTTTCTTTCCATATTTGCGAACAGATCCTAAAATATTTTCAAAAAAAGGAATCATCAACTGAGAAGGCTTGGTATATTTTCTCTTTTCCATCAAAGTACGACACAAATCACACTGTGCCCAATTCTTAGGTATATCAGCCTCATCACCTCCTAAATGAATTAACGGAGATTTAAACATCTTAGCAACTTCTCCAATTATATCATCCATCACAGCATAAACCTCCTCGTTACCGGCACAAAGCATCATGTGACCTGTCTTACCTATAATTTTTTCAGTTTGACGCTGATGAATACAAGCCAAATTTGGATATTTTGACAATAAAAAAACCGTATGTCCCGGCATATCTACTTCTGGAATCACTTGTACATGACGCATAGCTGCATAATCTACCAATTCCTGAATATCCTTTTTGGTATAGAATCTTGCACCTGCCAGACTAGGATGACTTTCAATCCAAATACTCCAACCGTGATCATCTGTCAGATGAAGTTGTAATACATTAAATTTGTATTTAACCATTTGGTCAATATAGAATTTAATATCATCAATAGGTAAAAAGTTACGTGCCGGGTCAAGCATCAATGCACGATAATCAAACCTCGGACAATCATCAATTTCAACAGATGCTATTGTTTTTTGTTTTGTAGCACAAATATCACCCGCCAAAATCTGATCCAAAGTCATCAATCCATAAAATACAGCAGCAGAAGTAGCTCCTTTAATTACCAATCTCTTTTCATTTACACTCAATTGATAATGCTCTTTTGTTTTTAAAGATTTATCAATCAATAGCTGTACTACTGATTTTGAGCTCTCTGTAGAACGTTTCACATTGATTCCGAATCTCTTATTAAAAATAGAAGAAAGCGTATTCAACTCAAACTCCAAACTATCAGTCTCAATATAACAATTGACTTGATTCTCTAACACCAACACCATGTCTGAATCTGATGTGACCTTATTGGGCATCGGAATCAATGCAGAAAGATTATCTTGTGCATAGATACAACAAGGTATCATCAAAAGCAGAAATAAAGCCACATTCAGAAACTTATTTTTCATAATACTTAATAAATATTTTTCCATTTATTCGTTGTTGTAAATTCTTTTTTAATTATCAGAAAAAGACGACAAATTTTATTGGGTGTATTATCTTTCTCTTATTTCAATAGTCCTTCCACCATTACAGGAAAATGATCTGAAGAGTACTTATTATACTTTATATCATCATCAATGGTGTGATAAGAAAGTATTTTTATTTTTGGAGTCACAAAAATAAAATCTATGCGCTTAGCTGTTTTTCCAGTTTTGTCATAGGCATAAAAACTACCGGACGGTCCTTTAGGAGGCGTCAGAGTACATTCATACGAATCCTGTAATAAACTATCTTTCAGGAGAAGTTGTATCGGTTCTTCGTCCGGAGTGGCATTAAAATCACCGGTGCAAAAGGTTGGTCTACCTTTTGCGATTTTCCTTACCTGTTCCAACAACATGAACGAAGATTGTCGTCTTGCTTCTGTTGCTTCATGATCCGTATGCGAATTAAACACATAGAATTTCTTCCCAGTCCGGAGGTCTTTAAAATATCCCCAAGTGCAAATCCGACGACAGCGTGCTCCCCAACCATAAGAAGGTATATCCGGAGTTTCCGAATACCAGAAATCACCATGTTTCAACACCTTAAAGCGATCTTTTTTATAGTAAATGGCACAATGTTCTCCTTTATTATCCCCGTCACGGTCACGACCGATATAAGAATATTCGTTCAGAATCATCATATCCTTTAATTGAGAGGTACGCCCTTCCTGTATGGCAAACATATCGAATTTATTCCGTCGCACAACATCTACCAATGCGTTCAGACGGACTTCCCAAGCCTTATCCCCCTTGTCTCCTTTGGTACGGATGTTATAAGATGCAAGGCGAATAATATCTTCTGGTTTCGTTTTGTCTAAGTTGAAAGATTTTGCCGGAAGACCTCCGGCAAAAAATAAAATCAAAAGTAGAAAATAATATTTCTTATTTATAGAACACTTCATATTACAAATCATTAAATATCAATTTATTTACTCCATTTAAATACCGGATAGCCGTTGCCTCCTTCTTTCCAAAGAGAAGAATCCCAGTTTGTGACAGTGTTTTTCAGCTCGTTAGCAGATTTAGCTACTCCCTGAAAACTACTACCGGACGGTGATGTCTCATCTGATACGGTAAATATAGTTTCTCCTGCTTTCAGAATCATACCGTCATAAGCATAGCAGTTTTCAGCAGTAACATTATTGTTATGTCCTCCCACTATACGTCCTATTTTTGCCTGGTTTGAATTGTTTAACAAGGTATTACTCCATGCCACACAATTCTTGATATTTAGTGTTCCGCTATCCATATTACCGACTATACCTCCAACCCAGCCGCCTTTAGTAGCACTGATGTCACCACTTACATAACAATTTTCAATATATGAAGTCGTGTTGCCAGCATGGAACCTTCCGATAATTCCACCTGCTTTGCCGTTATCAGTATTTATCTGATCAATAATAGTAGCAGTGGTATAGCAGTTCTCAATACGTCCATTACCGCCGAAGATACCACCAATTCCGCCTGCTGCTCCCGACCCTTTCAGTATTCCGGTAGTATAACAGTTAATGATTTTACCTGTGAATCCTACCGCACCGCTATTTAATCCTACATAACCGGCTATAATACCGATACCTTGGTTAGTAGATGAGATATTTGCATCGACAAATCCTACATTCTTACATTCTCCACACAATACGCCAAAGAAACTGGGATAAGAACCGGAGTCACAAGTCAGATTTCTAATTACATGATTGCGTCCATCAAAAATTATCCATTTCTCGTACGGACCATCTCCATTTAAAGGCGTCCACTTGATCCCCTGCATATCAATATCCGCACTCAAAACAAAGTAGGTCGTTTGTTTTCCAATAAGGACTTTGCTCATGTTCTGAATATGGGTGGTATTAGCAATCACATAAGGATTATTTTGAGTCCCGTCTCCACTAGCAAAATCACCTTCTGGTTCATTGTCATGTCCTCCATAACTAGCATAATCTCCTCTATCCAGTTGCCACTCCAAAATAGGGAATCCCATATCTATATTCCCAACATTATGCCATGGAGTCCCCCAATTGGCAATTCTATTCTGCAAAGTCAGGACACTTTCGCCTACTCCATCATATTTTCCTGCCGAAACGGAACCTGCATTATCCTCCGGAGCAAATCCTGTACAAATCATATCCTCCCATGCATAACATTCAGATGCGACAGGATCCGCCTGATGCCCACTTTCACCTTGAGACAAAACTCCACTAATACGTCCTGATTTGGCAGCGGGTCCCGTTATTTTCCAGTTCCAGGCAACACAGGCAGTTATTTTTGCTCCTTCGGAAGGAAGGGCAGCAATACCACCCACTGAATTGGCACCAATTAATACACCTGTAGAGTAGCAATACGACACTTCGCTGTTTTCATACATAGAACCTACAATACCTCCACATTCATCTCCTGTAGATATAACCTCTGCTGTAGAATAACAGTTTTTGATATAACAAATCTGTCCTCCATACGGTCTACCCATACGGGAAGCTATTCCACCAGCATACTTTCCTTTCACTTTTCCGGAGACGTAACAGTTTTCCACCTGCCCTGTCTTCTCTACAGCGTTCGGAGCTTTCACTCCGATATAACCGCCGATAACCCCTGCCCCACTATTAGTAGCTGCTTCTACATGGGCATTATAGAAACCGACATTTTTACAAGTCCCGGCCAAAATACCAAAAAAACTAGCATACGCTTTGTCTGTACAGGTGAAATTCTTTATAATATGGTTATTTCCATCAAAATAGATATAATAGTCACCGTTTGAGTTCAATGGTTCCCAATTAGATACAGACTTCATATCAATATCAGCCCCCAACTGAAAGTAAATCATCTTTCCTTTCACCAAGGCTTCACTCATATTCTGAATCTGTATCACATCCATAACGAGGTAGGGTTTGTTCATTGTTCCATAACCTTTTTCAAAAAGCCCGCCTGCTCCGTCACCCTCATCTCCGTCATCTATGTCTGTGTTTCTATCCGGCGGAATACGGCTATAGGAATCCATCGGATTAAAATCAGAGCATGAGAAAGATAAAACAGCCATCCATAAAATGGTCCAATATCTCATTACCGAATATGTACTTATATGATAAAATTTGTTTTTCATAATCTTCATTTTTATTTTAGATTTCTACTACAATCACCATAGGATAATGATCGGATAAAGAACTGACAATAGTGCGGGTAGAAAGCACCGTAGCATGTTTCACAAAAATAAAATCAATTCTGGTCTTTTTAGAAGGAAATGTAAAAAGAGCACCATGCTGAATGGTTGCTTCCCGATACGCATCTTTCAATATACCACTTTGGCAAATCGTAGTGGCTATTTCGGGAGCATCAGGAGTCGCATTAAAGTCGCCGGTACAAAATGCGGGAGTATTGTCTTTTGCTTTATCGGAAACTGCATCCACCAGCATTTGACATGCATGTTTTCTGGCATTATCAGCCAAAGGCATGTGAGTTTCAAAAAGATAAAATTCTTTTTGAGTCTTGCTATCCTTGAATTTTCCCCATACACAGAAACGTTTGAAATTTGTTTCATCCCATCCGTTGGAAGGAATTTCCGGAGTTTCGGAAAACCAGAAACGTCCGGCATCCAGTAATGTGTAGCGGCTCTTCTTATATAAAATGCCACTCATCTCTCCTGCCTTATTATCGTCATTTCCAGTGTCACGACCATAAGCGAGAATCTGATAATCACTCGCAAGTTGAGTTCCTAAGTAGGAACGTTGTTCCCAACTGGCTTCTTCGAATCCACAAATCTCAAAATCGTAGTCTTTGATTAATTGTGCCACACGTTCCCGTCGGTTAGTCCATCCTGTACCAGTCTCCACCTGTAAGTTATAAGTTGCTACACGCATGGACGTTTCAGTCACGGGGTCTTCGTCTTCCTCGCCATCTCCTGTATCCCACGTGAAATCAGGATAGTACAATGAATTGTCTTTATTATCTTCACAACTGCTGGCGAAAACAGAGAATATGAAGGTAATCAATGTGTATATTACTATTTTTTTCATAAATCTATTATTTATATCTTTTATACTTGTTATTCATTCCATCCCGGATTCTGGGTTACGACACCATTAGATAAGGTTATTTCCTGTCTTGGTATCGGATATAGATAATCACGGTTCTCATTCCAGGTACGGTCGATCCAACTGTAACACAATAAATTGCCATAATTACCTTCTGACAATGAGGTGCCGCTTCCATCGGAAGCCAATTTTACATACGTCACACTTCCAACATTGGGTTGCGAAGATGTGGTGTAGAAACAGACATCATTTGTTCCGTCTCCATCGATATCATACGCTTTATTGATAGCTGTAGCAGGAAGATAAAATCCTTTAAAAGATTGGGCCATACATTGCCCCTCTTTCCAGCGCATCAAATCATAATAACGGAAGCCTTCCATGACCAACTCTATCGCACGTTCCCGTCGGATTTCCAGAATCACCCCTTTATTATCTCCTGTGATATTCACATAACCGGTTTCCGGAGCACACATATAAGGGTCCGGAGAAAGGTTTGCTGCGTTCATATTCAGTTTTCCCGTGACTCCTGCACGTGTCCGCAATTTGTTTATCGTATTGTCGATATCAGTTTGCGTCAGTGTGCCTAATTCTGCCTTTGCTTCGGCATAGTTCAAATAAACTTCTGCCAATCTGAACAGAGGAAGGTCATTGCTTGAATCACCTGTATAGCTCATATTATCATTTGCATATTTCAGCAAGTGGTATCCGGTCATCGTGACATTCATATTTATATTTGAAGTACGGATTGTTTGCGCTAAACGCGGATCACGATTGACTATTTCATCCTTGAATTCCATTGTTGCATAATTGGGCTGGTCGGTGAAACGGTTGCCGTTCTTCATTAAATAATAATTGACCAGTTTTTTCGAAAGTCCGGGGCGGCCTAATGTCGGAGAATTCTCAAAAGCTTGTACTTTATGAACCAGACTCAAATCATTATTATAATCCCTTGCCAATATGATTTCCGCATCAATCGCATTCTCGGATTTAAAGAGATTACGATAGGACTGTGAGCCGGATTGATACAATGAATATCCTCCGGAAGCAGTCATGATTTCATTAGAGGCACTTACACAGTCATTCAAGTATTTCTCATAATCACCCAATCCATGATATTTACGATAAGTACCTTCAAATAATCCTACACGTGACTTTAATGCCTGGGCAGTCCACCAGGTTACACGATAAAGTTCTTTTGTCCGGTTGGTTTCTTTAAAAACCTCTATGGCAAAATTAAGATCTTCCATTATCTTTCCCATCACAAATTCGCGTGAATCCCTGGCTTTGTATAAATCAGCATCATCCGAGCCGAGTACTTTATCGTACCAAGGTACATCTCCAAAACGTTTCACCTTTTCAAAATAGAAATAAGCACGGAAGAAGCGTGCCAGGGCTTCATATTTGTCGCGCACTTTCTGGTCTTTACAGTTTCCCAGATTATCCAATAAAAAATTAATTGATCGCAGTGCACTCCAACTCCATCCTCCACCCGTTTCCGGAATGACACGTTGCCCACTCACTTCGTCGCTTAAAGGAGATACAATCAGCATATCAGCATCGTCCCTATAAATATCACCGTCACCCGGAAAATTGTTTGAATAGAACTGGTTACTGTACAACTGTAATTGCTCTTCATTCGTAAAATAATCCTTAGTCGTCAAGCGATCTTTCGGATTTATATCCAATATGCTTTCACAAGAAGCAAATAACAACGACAGACCAACAGTCGCCCACAATGTATATTTCATTATTTTCATACTATATTCCTTTATATTCATTATTATCAGAACGTTATATCTACACCAAAAGAGTATGTCTTTGCCCAGGGATAAATATTTGCGTCACTTTTACTTGTTTTCCAGCTGTTACTTGCCGATGCTTGTTCCGGATCAATATAATCGGAATGTAGCTTAGTGAATGTCAGCAAGTTCTCACCACTAAAGTAAACACGTATTTTCTCGAAACCTATTTTAGAAAGCCATTTATCCGGCAATGTGTAACCAATAGAAAGATTCTTCAACCGACAATAAGCCAGATTCTGCAAATATTTAGTATTAACCACTGCCAATTCACGATTACTACCGAGAGCCACATATCCTCTGGGATGTGGGAAATAAGCATTTGTATTTTCTTCACTCCATACCTGGCTCATAAAGTCGGAAGGAATAAAACTAGCGTATGGTCGGGAATAAGGTCCCCAAAACATGGACGTTTCAGCACCAGGATACCAATTTTGTTTGCCAATGCCCTGAAAAAGAACTGAAAAATCAATTCCATACCAATCTGCAGAGATTCCGAAATTATAATTATAGCGCGGCAATGAGTTACCGATCACTTTCATGTCTTTCCGGTCATTAGCTGATGTTGTCTGTTCAATCTTGTTGTTACCATCCAAATCGACAAATTTGAGGTCACCGGCATG
The DNA here is from genome assembly GCF_003603455.1 of Bacteroides sp. AM37-9. Taxonomy (NCBI): domain Bacteria; kingdom Pseudomonadati; phylum Bacteroidota; class Bacteroidia; order Bacteroidales; family Bacteroidaceae; genus Bacteroides; species Bacteroides sp. AM37-9. The sequence goes on from NZ_QTNF01000054.1 coordinate 8,764, forward strand.
AAGTCCATTATCCAAAGCGCTTGCATTAATCATTTGGTTAACGAACGATTGGTCCACTTTATAATTCCTTGCTTCTTCATCCGTTTTAAAATAACCGTCTACTACGTATCCCCATATTTCGCCCAACTGCTGTCCTTCGTAAGGATCAGTCAGCGTTCGGTTGGGATTATCATATTTTGTCACTTTGGAGGTGTTATCTCCGATACCAGCCATTATCCGGTAGTTGAAAGGCTTGCTTGCCAAAGTAAAACTATCTCCCCAAGTAACAGATGCTTCCCACCCTTTCGTACGCAAGTCTGCCACATTCATTCTGGGAGAAGAGGCACCATATACGCCAGGCAAAGTCTTTCCTGCCATCAACATATCTTTGGTATCACGAATATATGCATCAAAAGATACATTCAAACGGTTATTAAGAAAACCCAAGTCCAAACCTATATTTTTTGTGATTACAGTTTCCCAGGTCAAATCGGTAGAGTTCGGAGCTGACTCATAGGCATAATCGCCTTTCGTAGTATCTCCGAAAGCATAGTTCATTACCGCTCCGGTATTAATCAGTTGCAGATAGTCATAATAGCCTACTGTTTTCTGATTTCCCAATGATCCGTAAGACAGTCTTAGTTTCAGATTACTTACATAGTTTTTGGCTTGTGTAAAGAAGGCTTCTTCACTGACACGCCATCCGGCAGAGAACGACGGGAAGAAACCGAAACGATGTCCTCGACGGAAACGGGAACTACCGTCATAACGTCCGCTGGCTTCAAATAGATAGCGGTCTTTATATCCATAATTCAAACGATAGAAAAAACCAAGAATCGCATATTCCTCTTGTCCTCCGGTTATGGATATATCATCACCTTTTGCCAGGTTAAAATCATCGAGAGATTCAGAGAGTAACCCGTTACGTTTCATTCCCAGTTTCTTGAAATACTTATAATCATAGTTACCTCCCACAATGACCTTTACAGAATGTGCATTTGCGAAGGTATTGTCATACGTCCCGTATAAGTTGAAAGTCTGGCGTATCTGGTTGTTTTGTATTTCCGACAAATAATTGCCTCTGGTACGTCCGTTATCCATTGTGATTGTTTCTCCCGGATTTCTGGAGTATAATACATCTACGGAACGATTCAAATTCTGCTGGTTGTAATGCGCCCAGCTGTAGTTTGCACGAACCTCAAAATGTTTGATGGGTTTCAATACGGCCTCGAACGTAGTTACAAACTCATATTCACGATCCCGGTTATGGTGGCCGCCATTCAATAATACGGCACTCACACCATCTGCCACTTCTCCTGTGTCTGTCAGACCTGTTCTGTAAACCAGAGTTCCATCCGGATGCATCGGCACAATACTTGCCAAAGCATGCCGCCCGGCTCTGGTGAAAACGTCATTTACTCCCGATAGCCCCGGATAAGTATATTCAGAATGATAATAAGAAGTATTGTTACTTAATTCAAACCAGGAAGTAATATTGGCAATGATCTTTGAACGGAACGTATATTTCTTAAAACGGTCCGGATCTATTCTGATAATTCCTTTCTGATTATAGTAGTTGCCTGATAGCATGTACTTCACTTTTTCGGTTCCTCCTGAAACCGTCAAGTTATGTTCCCAAGTGGGACGGGTATTATCAAACAAACAATTATACCAGTCAAAGTTGCCATAATATTTATACTCTCCGTTTTTTTCTACCACCCATGGTCGGGAAGGATCTTCCACTTTATCATTACGGCGAATCCATAATTCATGGTAATCTTCTTGGGTATAATGTGTATAAGGGACGCCCTGATATGTTTTGTAGAACATATCATTGATACCGGCCGAATAATAACCACGCGTCTCAAAATCCGTAGAAGTTGTCGTTTCACCAAAACTAAAACGACCGTTGTAGCTGACATTGGTCTTGCCGACCTTTCCATTCTTGGTTGTAACCAAAATAACTCCATAAGCAGCACGGGCACCATATACGGCAGCAGCCGAAGCATCCTTTAAAACACTGATGGATTCTACGTCATTGGGGTTTACCTTATTTATATCTCCCTCAATTCCATCAATAATAGTCAGAGGTGCTGCATCCGCACTAATGGAGTTGACTCCACGGATATTGAAGCTTCCCCCTTGTCCGGGACGTCCCGAACTAAAGTTTACGTTCATATTCGGTACAGAACCTTGCAGAAGCTGTGATAAGTTGGCAGCAGAACGGGTCGTCAGTTCATCACCCGAAACGATAGCAACGGCACCAGTCAGGTTTACTTTCTTTTGCGTACCATATCCCACCACTACCACTTCTTCCAGTGTCTTACTATCTTCGCGGAGAACTACTTGGGACAGATTTCTGCTGGTAGCAGCGTAATTAACCGTAATATATCCGATGTATGAGACTGTAATCGTACTGTTTTCGGGAACATTAGCCAAAGTATAACGTCCGTCTACATTCGTTATAGTACCCAAAGAGCTACCTTGCACCATCACACTGGCGCCAATAATCGGCTCTCCTTTCTCATCGACTACCCGACCGGATATATTTCTTTTGTTCGCATTACTGGTCTGTTGTTCAGAATCCGTAACTTTCTCCTTCAAATAAATTTTTGTTTTTCCGATCTCATAGTTCACGTTAGTACCGAGAAACAAATCATTCAGAACTTTGGATAGTTCCTGATTCTTTGCTTCTACCGTCACTATTCGATCCGGATTGACGATCGTACGGCTATAAGCCACCGTAAGACCAGTTTGCTGTGTAATAGCAGAGAATACTTTCTCCAGCTTTACTTGTTTAAGATTCATTGTCACCTTTTGGGCAGAAGCGGAAACGCTTATGATTATCCCCAGCAACAATACGAGCAGAACTTTGTGTTTCATACTACTTGCTTTGATTAAAGTTAAACTTAGATTTAAAATCTCATTTATGCTTAGTAGACACACAAGTCAAAAAAGCGGGTGAGAGAAAAAAGAGTTTTTTTGCATAAGCCTAATTTATTTCATAACATTCTTATCCTAAAACAGTAAAGGCTGCGTATATACACAGCCTGTCCTCATTCTATTATCCTATCCAGTATATTTTACTTCTTTCCGTCCTGTTTCATTCGGACTGTCACTTCTTTCCGGACTTCATCATATTCAAATTTTACCGGTGCAATCTTTTCCAAATCCTGAAGCACTTTCTCCAGTATCGTATTATCCGAGGTCAACGTATATACATATTTCGATGCTTGCTCATCCTCTATCTTAAAGTTTACATTATACCAGCGGTTCAAAGCCTTGACTACTTCTGTCAGCGGAGTATCTTTAAAAGAAATCACATTGTCTTTCCACATTGAGACTTGCTTTGAATGATCGTTCTTGATTATCCGGCACTGGTCACTTTCTTTATTATATATCAGTTTCTCGCCCGGCAGTAACGGGTATTCTTTTGCAGAGGAGAGAGTCAGATTTACATGTCCTTCATCCAGACAGATCACAATGTCTTTATTCTCCGGGTAGGCTTGTACATCAAAAGAAGTACCCAGTACATGAACGGAAGGTCCGTTCAGATTAACAATAAACGGACGTTTTTTATTCTTGGCTACCACGAAATAGGCTTCTCCCACCAAGAAAACTTCCCGTTTACCCAATCCGAACTTTTTAGGATACTTCAACCAGGAATCCGAATTGATATAAACTCGTGTCCCGTCTTGAAACATCATCTGTATCCGCTCTCCTTTGGCAACACGAATTTCCTCATATTCCGTAGTGCCGAATAAATCCACCCGGGAATTGATCTGTAAATAAAGACCTACCAGGAAAATAACGGGAATCAAGATTGCAGCCACACGGAAGCAGATACGTTTGATCTGTTTACGTGATATGTTCTTTTGGATTTGGTGGTACATCTTTTCTGAAGGTATAATATGGTCCACATATATTTCTGCCGTTTCGGCATTTAAACATTCCGCCTCCCGAATCATCACAGCATCCAGATAAGTATTCCCTTCTTCTGTGGCAAACCATTCCGCCACAAACTTTGCATCCTCCGGTGTAGCAACTCCGGCAAGCACTTCTTCTATTTGTTTATCAGTAGGTCGATTCATTCTCTTTTTATCTTAAATAGTGGACACTCAAATACGTCATTAGTGTGACAAAAGTAACAATTATTAGCATTTTACTTAAATGAATACGTAGCATTTTCAATGCTTCCGAATAATGCGTTTTGACTGTATTAACAGACAGATTCATCCGTTCGGCTATTTCCTGATTCGTTAGTTCCTCTTTCACTTTCATCAAACAAATACTGCGTTTCTGTGGCGGAAGCATATCTACCGCTTTATAAAAAGAAGCCATCAATTCTTTCTTCTCCAGATTTTCTATCAGATTATCTTCGTAGACAGGTGCCGATTGTGCTATCTCATAGTTCTTACTGATTGCACTATTCTCATTACGAATCAGATTTAAGACATGATTTTTCGTCATAGTGAACAGATAGTTCTTAAGGCTGATTCCTACATGTAGTTCCGACCTAAATTCCCATAAACGGGCAAAGACATGTTGCACTACATCTTCTGCCATGTCTGCATTCATTAAATAACGGTAAGCTAATACATATAACAGCTTATGATATCTGTCATAAGCCTGTGTAAAGGCTCCTTTATCTCCTTTTTCTATGAAGGAAAAGAGCTTCTCGTCATCCGTATTAGTGTATTGAGCTGATTTATCTAACATTCCTTGGACTTTGTTTAATCGTTTTTCCAAAAGAACAAAAGACATATTACAATTATGTGTCTTTCACAAAACAAAAGTAGTAAAATTTAGAAAAGGCAATGCATATTCCTATAAAAAAAGTCCCTGATTAACAATCTCCACTATAAAAGAGGATCGTTAATCAAGGACTACTCCACTAACTAATTAACAAATGAATTATAAATGATAGGTAACAATTCTTTCTTCGGGTGAATCGATCCAGAGCCGCCATACTCCTTCCGACACTTTCTCCGGTGTTCCGATATTTGCTTTGGGGGAACGACGGCTTTTGATTGTCAGATAGCCTTTCCCTTCTGTTGCTTTCACTTTCATCGTTTTGCTGTTCATATAGACATGGATATTGCCATTCGGTGTGGGTACAGTGCCTTCCATCCATTTCAATCCTCCCAACACAGGAGTAATAGCAAACTCTTTATATCCTTCTTTTATAGGTTTCACTCCCAGATAATATTTGCCCAACAAGTAGATAGGACTCGCTCCCCAAGCATGGCACAAACTCTTGCCATAAGGACGGCCATACATGGCAAGATGTTGCGTTCCAGTTTCTTCAGGGTTGTATTTTTCCCAGAAAGAGGTGGCGCCTTCCTTTAACATTCCTCCCCAATAGGCTTTCATTTCTTTCATTACAGCATCCTGTTCGCCAAGAGCACAAAGGGCTTCCAGTTCATAAAAACGCATATAGGGAGTTGTTATTTTCAGAATACTGTCATTCAGCAGAACAGACTGTTTAATGGCTTGTTGCTTATCTTCATTCAAATATTGAAAGAAGACAGAAAACATATTCGCATAGCGGGTGACTGCATCACTTTGCTGACCGTTGACGCAGTTATGTACAAATGCCTGTTTCTGATTATTCCAGAAGGCAGGTTCTAACTTTGCCTTCAAAGCAACAGCCAGTTTCTCGTATTTCTGTTTACCATTGGCATCTCCGACCAGTTCCGCACACAAAGCCATCGTTTCCAGGCTTCTGCAAAATAAGATTTGTTCAAAAGAGAGTTCGCCTTTCTTATCCAGATAGCCATCCGCCCAGTCCACAAATACCCAGTCGCCCGTCATACCTTCTACCATGCCATTCTTATTGGTACGTCCCAACACGTAATCCATCATTGTTTGCATACGCGGATATAGTTGGTTAACAAAATGACGGTCGCCACTATACATATAATAGTCATATACGCTAAGAAACCAGTAGAAAGTATAATCCATGATCGTATTACTGTGGCTGGTTACAGGGTCTTTGCCACGAAGTAACCAGATTGTACGTTTGACGGATTCGTTATCAAAGAAAAGATAATAATTCATCAAATAACTTTGGATGGCATCGCCACTCCATACCCAACGGTCACGTTTGATACCGTCAATGAAGAATTCGCGGGTAGTGAGATGCATGGTGTATGCGCCAACTTCCCAAATACGATTCAGTTCTTCATCATTGCAACGGAAATTTCCGCGGTATTCTTCAGGAAGATATTCATATTGCATGGAGACTTCTCCAATCTGTACACCCGGCTCGTGAGTTACATAGACATAGCGGAAGGCTTTGCTGTTCTCCAATGTATATTCGTTTTCAGAATTACTCAAAGGAGAAGTGCTGCGGATAGCAAGGTCGGTCACTTGTCCCGGTTCGAGCAAGAGTTTGTTCAATGTTTCGCAATATGCTTTATCTTTTGCTTCTTCCGGGCTTTCACCATAATAAATTTCTATTTTTCCTTTTCCGGAAAGATTCTTCAATGTGATAAACCCGAATGTTTCTTTTCCAAAATCATAAAGGATACCTCCTTCAGACTGTTCTGACTTCGTAACAGGTTGCTGCGGTTCACGCATCAGACTGAATTGGGAAGGACGTTGGGTAGCTCCGTCAAAGTTCCAGCATCCGGCATCCATATAGATAGTGGCAGATGTGTCACTGGCTTTTCCGCTCTCGTCAATCCATTCTTTATCTTCGTAAGTTACACGCCAGGAAGAGTCTGAATTCACCGTTTTTCCCTTCACATAAATAGTGGGAGGAGTTGCCTGATTCCAGACTTTAATGTTCAGATTATGTTTTCCGGCCGGAAGCAACATGGTTTCCGGCATACCGAACTGGAGCTTTCCATCCAGTTTGACGTTGTACTTTCCTTCGGCAGCAATAAAGATCTCTTCCGGCTCAGAAAGATTCAGTTGCTTGCTGAATTCTACGACAACATAATGACTGTCCGTTTTCCAAAAAGGAGGGAAAAATGCACCTCGTTCCGTACGACGGTTATTCATTTGATTTCCCAGCCAGATTTCGTAGTCTCCCGGATACCATATCCAAGTCTGGGCAAATGTGCTGCTTGCCAAAGACAAGGCACTAAGCAATATCATATATTTCTTTTTCATTTTTCTTTCTATTACTAACAAACTGAATCATAAGAAATAATTCGTTCCACAGTGGTTGACGTTTAGTTCCACATCTGTTTCCCTTTAGTTCTACAATTGTTTTCCTTTAGTTCCATATCTGTGGAACGAATCACGTATTACAGTTAAATGACTTGTCAATACCTACTGGATATTTAGTAAATCCTTATATCCTGCTTCCAGTCCCGCACGTTCACGAACATCATTATCCACCTTCGGGCCATTGTTCTCCCATACATTTCCCGGGCCATTGGCATTTTGCAGATACTTCTCTCCTTCTGTCCAATTATCACGTACAGTAATAAAGGAAGAACCTTCATCCGTATAAAGATAGAACCAATGATTAGGATCGTGTACATATCCCGGTTTATAAATACTATGCACGCAATTCTCCGTTACATAACTTTTCGGCTGCGAACCGAGTGTGTAAATACCTGCCACATCATACATGTGTTTCGCATAATGATGAATCAGATTGGCATGTACTCTGTTATTACGCATACAATTCACAGTTTGCGTCCATCCCCAACCAAGGCTGATGCCACTATAAGGCACTTCACTGATTTCATTATGCTCGATATTGACGTCCCCTACATATCCCGCAGCAATGGCAAGACATCCCCAATCTTCATTGCCTATTTCCGTGAAATAGCAATTATTGATTTGTTGCTGTGTGCATACTTCCCGACGATCAGCAGGATCGTATGGCAAATGCGTTTCATGGGCAGCCGGAGAAAAACTGCCGACTAACAGACCATTTCCGGCAATATCGCGGAAGAGACAGCCACGAACAACACCGCCTTGCACCGCTTCTTCATAATCCAATCCGGTTGAGCCTAAATGCTCGAACCGGCAACGCTCGAAATCAATCTGTCTTGCAGCAACCACACGAACAGCAGCTGCGGGACGTCCCAACCATCCTTGGTTATCCAACGGATGATTCAAGTAATCCCGTTGCATTTTCGGCTCAATCAGGTAACCATCTGTCAGATACATACCTGCCTGAAGAGGTACATGTCCTTTTTCTGACGGACGCATCCACGTAGTATAGGAAAAAGTAATTTTCTCGAAACGAATATGACACACAGGACGATCCAAGGTTCCTTCCACCCGTACTAATGTCTCAACAGCAGGCACGATCACTTCCGCCTCCTGCATCTTCTCTCCTTCCCGTGGATAATAATATACTTTACGGGCATCCATATCATGATACCATTCTCCGGGTACATCCTGCAATTCACGGGCATTTGTCAGATAGAAAGCAGAATTATGTCCGTCTGTCGTCACCATCGGACGCGGCCAGGGATGCTCAAACTGAATCCGGCTTTCCGGTTGATGAAAACGTATTGCCGCGCTATCTCCCTGCACTTCAACTGAACGAATCCGAAGATTGGCAACACACCACATCTGATGTAATACCATCTCGGCATATTTAGCTTTCAAATTCCCTTTATTATCAATAAGCCTGCGAATGGAAACTGCAGGTACATAAAGAATTTCATTCTTCTCATCCACACTGCAAATGCGATTCATCTTTTCGAAATCCTCCACATCACGGGCACGAACTGCCTTTTTCCATTCACCCACAACTGGCGGAAATCCAATGGACGTCCATTAAATACCGGTACATCTGCTACCCAAACTTTCCCTTGCTTCTTCCATCCATTTATGCTGATTCCACCACTCAATATCACCTTTTCATCGCCTACCGAACGAATGGTTGTGGGCGATTCCTTGGTTCCGCTATCTTCCGGACGGATAAAAACCGGTTCATGGAAGGCATACGTTCCACCTTCCATATAGATTGTGATTCCACCTTGAATACGGTTATCCTCTGTCCTGCGCCATTCTCGTGCTTGTCGTAAGGCAGAAGTCAGCGTGGCTTTAGGAGATTGACGAGTTCCGTCGTTGAAGTCACTACCCTTGGGAGAAATCCATATCTCACCGGCCAATAGCCAGTGACTGCACAAGATACATATAGCCGTTACAAATAACTTTTTCATGATTTTTTTCATTTCTGTATACTAAACAATCCGGACTATCTGGCAAGAGGCATCCATACAGTCATTTCTCCCTTTCCTCTGTTTCCCCAGGCATAATAAGGAATCAAGCGGATATTTACTGTCTTTTCAGCCTGAACAACCGGCCGGTAAAGCACTCCTTCCCACGAAGTTGCAGATGCCAGACATGCCATTCCTTCAAGTGCAACAATCGGACTGCCTTCAATTGTGATTTTCTTCGGAGTTAGTTTTATATCAGCGGGAATCAATACGTTATCAATCTTTTCCCCGTTTGCAATATCCATACTTTCCAGACAGTAAACCAACGGTCCGCGCTTCACGACCACCTGATTACGAATCTCCTCTGCTAACGGATGAGCTTCGAGCAAACGGACAGGCATATCCATCACCAGCTCCACTACATCCCCCTTCTTCCATGTACGATTTACTTCCGCATACGAATTTGCCTTTGTATTGGTTTGCAGCGGCTGTCCATTCACTGTGAGCGTAGTCTTTTCGCACCATTCAGGAATACGTAAGAAGAGCGAGAAAGCACCTGCCTTACGAGGAACTTTATCCAACGTTACACGTACCTTTCCATTCCAGGGATAATCCGTCTCTTGTGTTAATGCCAGTTCTCCTTTGGCTTTCCAAGTCGTAGTCAGCGTATTTGCACCATACAAGTTACAGTAAATGCCTTCCGGACTCAATGTGTAGGCGTAATTCTGTGCCTGACACAATGTACGCAATGTATTCGGCGGGCAGCAGAAACAACTGATATATTCCGTCCGTTCTTTCGGCCAGCGAAGCGTGTAAGGAAGATCGGCACTGATACGAAGCGGATTGGTATAGAAATATTTCTTTCCATCCAGGCTGATACCGCTCAATACGCTATTATAAAGACAAGTCTCTACAAGGTCAGCATATTTCGCATCCCCTGTCACTTCCAGCATACGCCAGTTGAAAAGCATATTTCCGATATTGGCACATGTTTCATTGTGCGCTGTACTATTTGGCAACTGATAAGGACGTCCGTAGCTCTGATGTACCTTCTGAATACTATCCGGCTCATAGCAAGTCCCGTCCGGTGACGTTCCATCATAAAGAGCACCACAAGCTCCGGTCACGTACATCTTCCGGGTGACAATATCATTCCAGATACTAGTCAGATTTTTCATCAATTGTTGTTCGCCTGTCTCGGCATATACATCCGCTACTCCTGCATACAGATAATTTGCACGTACGGCATGCCCCATTGCACGATACTGATCGCGGAAAGGAATACGATCCTGATTATCATCCGTTCCGTTTTCCACCATACCGCGAATATCAATCAGGTTCTTCGAAAGTTCCAGATAACGGGGATTTCCTGTGGCACGATACATTTCGACCACTCCCATATAATGTGAAGGGCAAATGGCATTACGAGCCAGTTCGGCAGAAGCCGTTTCGTAAAAGTGGCAAAGAAAATCCGTTGCTTTTACGGCAGCATCAAAAAGAGTAGTCTTTCCGGTGGCACGACGATGCACAATACCCGCCATCATCAGGTGTCCCAAGTTATATGTCTCAAAGTTCAGCCGATTAGCAAAAGCTCCTTTTTCATTCTCGTCACCTACTTTCGTTCCGATGACCGTTTGTTTATGCTGATCCCCTAATGCATGAGAGTCAATACCTTTATTCAGTTCTTCGATAACAACAGGCGTATGTATATAACCATCTGCACGTTGGGCTTTTACGACACAAGTAATAAAGTTATCCATTAACTTATCCAGTTCCGGATCTTTATTGACAGCATAGACAGAAGCCACACCCTCCATCCATTTATACATATCTCCGTCATGGAACGGAGGTCCCCAATGTTCACCCTTACACACACCAGCGGCAATCTCAAAATTACGGAAACCGTGAGAGATCTCCGGCGTGTTCCAAGTGTTCCACATACTTTGCAGGGAAGTCCGGCTAAATACCTGAAAGCGATCTCCCCAGAATCCATCTGTCCAATGTACGGCACTGATTCCGGTATTCGCCATCTTCGCAAAACGGCTCTGACTCATATCCGTCAATCCATTGCTTTGCGCAAGTGCTCCCGTAACGGAGGCGGAAGCTAAAAGAAGTAACAGTTTTATCTGTTTCATTAATATGGATAATTTAAAATTTACACAATATCTTTATAAAAAGACGTGATTATCCGTATTTTGTACTCAATAAAACGAAAGCGAAGATTGCTAAGCAACCCTCGCTTTCAGTAAAAAAGATCTGTATTAATCTTTATTTCTTATTTATCAGGTGTATAATTCAACTCCGCCTTTCTCGCCTGCGAATGTTGAAATTGTCGTGCAACCTTATACTCATGTCCGTCTTTTAATAAATAACTCCCTGTCTGCTTAAACCAAAAACCGACATTCGCATCTATACATTGCTGCCGGATATCCAATACCCACTCGTAGTCACATACTCGAACTTCTTTGCCTGACTCTCCTCCTGCCACTACCTGTTCCACCCACTCTCCCAGCTCACCTCTGAAATCAATCCGACTAAGAAGCGGCTCGCAGATAATGATTTTATGTTTAATAGGGATTTCTTTATAAATAGGTAAACGATAATCCACTCTATCCTGGTTCTCCATCGTGCAGCAGATGGTCACATTGTCATAGCCATCTCCCCAATCGGGAGGCAGACACTGTTGCAACCGGTCTATCCGTTTAGTGATAAAGAGGAAACGAAGATCCTGCCGTATCCGCATCATCTCCCACGCTTCGGCACGCCATTCGTCCGCATCTTCAATGAGAAAATCTGAAGTAAAACAGGTATATACCAAATTCCCCGAAGGTATCTTATACGTACCATTCTTTTTACGCTGCAAGGGTAAATCGAACTTTTCTGTCTTTGCCACCACCGAACTGTCTTTTCCATATTTACCATCCGTCCGGTATACATAACAATGACGGCAGCCTTCACTTAATTTGTGACAGCCGTGCCATAGATTCCACATTGAAGCTTTTTCACCCATCTTCTTTTTTCTTCAAAAATATATTTAATATTACATATACATAACTATAAAAAGAGTGCACCTTATTCTTTATCAGAAAAAAGGTGCACCAAAACACAAACAAAACAAACAATAGAGCGACCTTCACAGGCAGCCGATCCACGAGGGATCTTTATCTTAATCTGCCCATCTTGACAAGGGCAACATTCACATTTTCAGATCATGTAATTCAGAGCATCACAGCAGAAATTTTCGCCCTCATGCTGCTTATATGTCAGATACAAATATTATTATACAATTTGCTCTATTAAACCCGATGTCACTTTACAAAGATAACACTATTCTATGTATTTCTATGAAAATGCCCAAAAAGAATTATTCTTTTTCTCATTCCAAACTTTAGCTATAAGCCAAAACATACAAGCTGAATGTCTAATATTCATCATTTCACATATCGCTCCAGCCCTTCCTGCAGGAACTCTATATATTTTGGAATATCTTCATTATATGCATAAGATTTATTCAACGGATTACCGTCATTATCCAGCAATACATAAAAAGGTTGGGCATTTGCTCCAAACTTCACCCGTTGCAGATAGCTCCATTTATCGCCTACTGTTCGTAAAGTGCGTTCCGTATCATTCTCCACAACATTTATAGGCTCATTCAATGGAGTTTTATCATCCACATACAAAGAGATAAGTACATACTTATCATTGATGATACCACCCACTTTACTATCTGTCCATACAGCCGCTTCCATCTTACGACAATTCACACAACCATATCCGGTAAAATCGATCATCACAGGCATTCCCTGTTGTCGTGCATACTCCATACCTATTTCATAATCCTTGAATTTGGGGTGGACCTCATTCGAATATAAATTAAAGTCCTGTGTCATCACAGGAGGAGCAAATGCACTGACAGCTTTCAAAGGTGCCCCCCAAAGTCCGGGAATCATATATACAGCAAATGCTAAAGAAACAAGCGCAAGAAAGAAGCGCCCCACGCCTACCCTGTTTTCATCACCGTCATGCGGAAACTTGATCTTTCCCAACAGATATAACCCCATTAGTCCGAAAATCACAATCCATAACGCAAGGAAAGTTTCCCTATCCAGGATTCTCCAGCCATAGGCTAAGTCCGCAACCGACAAAAATTTCAAAGCAAAAGCCAGTTCCAGAAAACCCAATGTCACTTTAATTACATTCATCCACCCTCCTGACTTAGGCATTGATTTCAGCCACGAAGGAAAAAGAGCAAACAGTGTGAATGGTAAAGCCAAAGCGATGGCAAAGCCTAACATTCCGATAGCAGGAGCAATCACGCTACCTGTCGTAGAAACCTGTACGAGCAGAAAGCCGATAATCGGCCCTGTACAAGAGAAAGACACTAGAGATAACGTAAATGCCATCAGAAAAATGCTTAATAGGCCACTCGTCGCTTCCGCTTTGCTGTCCACTGCATTGCTCCATTTAGAAGGTAAAGTAAGTTCAAATGCTCCAAAGAAAGAAGCTGCAAAAACAACCAACATCAGGAAGAAAAGAATATTGAATACGGCGTTTGTTGATAAAGCGTTCAATGCACTGGCACCAAATATTAAAGTAATTGCTAATCCCAGTGTTACATAAATCACGACAATTGAAGCACCATAAGTCCATGCATCCCGAATTCCTTTCTTCTTATCCTTGTTTCTTTTCAGGAAAAAACTCACAGTCATAGGAATAATCGGCCATACGCAGGGAGTGAACAAAGCCAATAATCCGCCAAGAAATCCAGTGACAAAGACATACAACCAAGATTTATCCTCTTGAGAATGTTCTTCACCTAACACCTGTAATTCATTGATTACCGGTTTCCAAAGATCACTTTCCGATTGCTTCTCTACCACATTTACCGGAGCCTCTTCTTTCCCTTTTACAACTATTAAATCTGCTTCTGCTTTTTTCCCATATTTAAAAGGAATTTGAGTCGGAGGTAAACAGCTCTCATCGTTACAAGCTCCAAACTCCAGAAACCCATCCATAAAGTAATCATTTCCTGTAAATTTCACTTTTTGGATAAACTGTACCGTATCTTCAAAATAGCGCACATTCATCTCGAACATCTTATCATAGATGCTGATTTCTTTTCCAACAGGTTGCAATTTACCCATTGTTTCTACATGATTACTCGCATTGATGTTGAAAGTAGCGGAAATAGGTCCATCATCCCCTAGCCCGGTCGAATACACATGCCATCCTTTCTCTATCGAAGCAGTAAACACGATTTCCGCTTCCGTTTCAGATGTCATTTTCAACTCATTTTTGAACTTTACAGGCTCTTTGATTTGTGCTTGTATATTTCCGATTGTGTACCAACCCAATAATAAAAATAAAATAATTCTCATTTTTCTAAGTTCTAAATTATAATCTATTATACAACAAATTTATTTCACTGTTTATATTCTATTGTGCTCGTCGGTCTCTTATATCTTTCAGCATCTCTATATATTCTGGAGAAGGATTCTTATTAGAGGTATCTGCATTTGATGGCGGGGGTATCACTTTGATGAATAAGAAGATGCAGAATATTACCCAAATAAGATTTATTGCTAAAAAAATCCAAACTTGCTTCATACGTTGTCGTTGTTTTTCTTTAGTTTCATTACGATATTTATCAGCAATAGACAAATATTGTCCATCACTAATAAATAATCTATGAGCAACAAAAGTGAATATAACAGCCAAAAGTATACCTAACTCTTCATTGTTTGGTACTTCCAATGAATGTAATACTCCAACTATTGGGCCAACAAAAACAAAAGTAAACAATGAAGTCGGTAGTAATAACCCTGCTACTTCTGGCGACCGCTTTTCTCCCCACAATCTAAGCTGCCATATATATGTTCGATAAAACAGATATTCATATATCTCATATATTTGTTTAAGTATATTCATTCTCAATATATTTTTTTATATGGTTCAACATAAGTATTATCAGATGAACAGAAAGTCGGTTCTGTTATCGGACAAAATATAAATCCATGAGGAGCGAAAGTCATAGAATAATACATTGTTCCCACAATCATTCCAGGAGGTCCACCATAAGTAGAAATATATCCGAAAACAATATTTGCCGAAGATTGGAATATAAGTTCGTAATTATTTTCAGAAGCATTGTTCCAAATTACAACTCCATTAATTACAGCATCAAGACAGAACATATATTTACCAATTTTCTCTAAACGTAGAGCCTTTTTCATCACAGTACTACGAGCCCCTGTATATTGGTTACCTCCCCAAGATGTTTTGTACCATTTACCATCCATTCCACGCCACATTCCATCATGTACACGCGAGTAAGCTTTTATTCCAGTATATGTCCCTACTGCATAATTTATCATAGAATAAGCATCACCTACACTAGGAATGCCAGTTTCCTCTTTTTTCGGAAGCTTCCCATGAATTGTGATTTCCCCATCACTTATAGTCCCATAACTACTCAAGTCATAGCTACCATTGTAAGAAAATACAGCAACTCCATATACTGCATAGGCTCTAACAAACTCATCATGAGTTAGATAAAACCAATCATTACTTACAGAATAAGGTTTGCCAAACATATTCTGGCCATCCTTGTATAAATTAAACATCCGGTCTATCAAGTCAGGGTCAGACGTACTCCACATATCTTCTCCTGTTAAATCAATCCATTTTAATGGATTGCCATTACAATAAGTATAAGGATTAATTATATAATTCATGGCAGCGTGAGGATCAACACTAATAAAGCAACCAATTAAAGGATCATAGATTCTCGCATTCATATTAATCAGGTTCATTTCATCAATATGCTCATGAGTTGTAAATCCACGTCGCGTAATACGATAAGAATCGATCAATTCTATAGAAGTCAATTTCTCGCCAGTCAATGGATTGCGACGTTGCCCCCATGCGTCATACCCCAACTGTTGTACTACATTCCCTTGAAAATCAGTCAAGCATCGAATAGAACCTAAATTATCAGAATAGACAAAATATATAGCCACCTGATTTTCAGTAGTCTTTCTTAAAGCTACCAAATTTTCACCTGCATAAATATAATCAATATCAGTCGATTGGTTATCAGTACATTCTTTTTCATAATTAGAAAAATAATATTTAGTTAATCGTACAATACCATTTTCTTCCAACACCGCTTTTGCACGCATCTCATTTACATCATAATCATAAGTCCATATCTTATCTTTTTCTTGTATTGTAGCAATACGATTATTTGTTGAAAAGGTTAATATCTGTGAAGGATAATAATCTCTTTCTGACACTGTGGATATGCTATGAATTCGAGATTTATCGCTAGTATATAAATAACTCCCTATGTCGGATTTTGATGCAATCCGATAACCGGAAGAATATGAAACCTCTTGGCCTGTTTTTCCTTTTCTTTCAGATGCAATAAGCCTTTCATAAGTATCATAGCTGAAATGCTCATCAAATCCTTTCCATAAATCATCCGTATAAAACTTTTCTTTACGTGAAAGCATCAAATCACGATGATCATATTGATATAAAAAATCAATAACGCCCGGAGAATAAATATGTGTATATTCTCCACGATTATTATACGTATAATCTACTGTTCGATTATCTCCATTAATAACCTGTGAAATATATCCCAAAGAATCGACCTTCGTGCGTTTCCATAGAATTTTTGAATCGCCTGTAGTTATATCACGAATCTCAACCAATTCACAAAATCTATCATCATATACATTCTTTTGCTTGAAACCAGACGGAGAAGTATACACTGATAAACGTCCAAAGTTGTCATACTGATATTTCTTGACCATCGGTATCCCTAATGTCGTTTTCTTTTCTTCAATAACCCGTCCTATATTATCATATAAATATTCCAGTTTATGTGATAATGATTCAATTCCTTTTAGCCAACCAGTAAGTGCGTCATAAATATAATGAACAGTATTTTTTCCTGTCGTTTTTGTTATTATTCTTCCCTCTTTATCATAAGCATATTCAATCTTATTTCCTTGACCATCAACTTCTTTAACTAATTCATTGAAATTATTATATTCATATGTCGATTTACCTGTAGAATTATTGAAATGAGAAACTCTCAATCCATAATCTGTATATTTATCCTCTGTCGGGTATCCTACCGTTCGTACCTTAATTAAGTTATCAGCACTATCATATTGGTAAACTATTGAATCACTATTTTCAATTTTTAATACAGGTAAAGCAGTACGATTATATATCATTGTTGTAACAATAGAATCAGTAGTAGATACATTAGTTATTACAGCTTTTACCTTTTTCCCTCTCCTGACATTTGGATCATAATAAACATAGTCTATAGTTTTTCCATTTTTGCCCACATCAACTGGAGATGATATTTTCTCTTGTATAATACGATTCTTATTATCATAATGGCACAGTTGCATAAGTCCGTGGCAATATAATCATGTTATCCAAAGATT
>NZ_QTNF01000055.1:0-25348 GCF_003603455.1 Bacteroides sp. AM37-9
TCAGGAACTACCGTCCGTCAGCAAAAGGATTGCATCTAATTGATACCTTTTCTACCATCACTGGAGAGATACCGGGAAGGAATTTGATACCAAACATTTATAGAATATTATCATAAAAAATTAAGTTCTCTAAAATTTGATAAGACCAATAAAAGTTATTGATTAAAATATTATCTTTGCACAGAAACCGTAATTCACCCATCGATGAATTACCCACCGATGAATTTAAAAAACATACTCATATGAAATTTTATAATAGGGAAGAAGAATTAAAGGTACTTCGCGAAGTACAGGAACAATCATTTAATGACCATTCACGTTTTACTGTTGTAACAGGAAGAAGAAGGGTTGGAAAAACAAAACTCATATTAAAAAGTTGTGAGGAACAACCAACTGTTTATCTTTTTGTAGCACGAAAAAACGAAGGGGAACTTTGCAGTAAATTTGCACAAGTAATCAGCCAATCGCTTAATATACACTTTTCTGACGGTTCAGGAATGTTTATCAATATTTTTACCTCATTAATGGAATTAGGGAAATATCGTAAATTTAATCTTATCATAGATGAGTTTCAAGAATTTTTCTACATTAATGAATCTGTTTTCAGCGAAATGCAAGATGTTTGGGATAGATACAAGGATAGCACACACATAAATCTAATTGTAAGCGGTTCTGTATATACACTTATGCACCGCATTTTTAAAGATGCACGTGAACCATTATACGGACGAGCAGACCGAAACTTAAAGATTATGCCATTCACTACTTCTGTCCTAAAAAATATCATAGCTGATTTCAACCCCAATTACACCAATGAAGACCTATTGGCTCTATATACATTCACAGGGGGAGTACCTAAATACGTGGAGCTTTTATTAGAAGCTGGAGCATATACCATGCCGAACATGATAGAGTTTATGATTCGTCCAGGGTCTTTTTTTCTTGATGAAGGAGATTATCTATTAATTCAGGAGTTCGGGAAGAAATATGGCAACTATTATTCTATCCTTGCATCTATCGCTTCTGGGCGTAACACAATGGCTGATATTCTCGCCACATTTACAGGCAGAAGTATTGGAGGACAGATGAAACGTCTAGAAGATGATTATGCTGTAATTAGGCGAAAACGCCCGATTTTATCAAAAGAAGGAACTCAAAATGTACGTTATGAAATAGCAGATAACTTTTTACGTTTTTGGTTTCGATATATAAATCGAAATCAAGATTTTATAGAATCTGGCAATTTAAATGGACTTGCAGAGCTAATCAAATCAGATTATTCAACTTATTCGGGCATGGTACTTGAAAGATACTTTCGGCAACAATTATCAGAACAAATGTTTTACAGAAACATCGGCTCATGGTGGGAAACATCAAAAGGTAAGGATATAGCTCAAAACGAAGTAGATATTGTGGCAATATACGCAAGTAACAAAAAAGTATTAATCGGTGAAGTTAAACGCTTACGAAAAAATTTTAAGCCAAGATTATTACAACAGAAAGTAGAATTTCTTCGTACAAAACTCTTCTATAACTATGAAATTGAAACAAAATGTTTCACAATAGATGATATGTAATAAATAGAACTATAAACATATAAGGCATCACAAATATCTTACAATATTCTTCCTCTGAGGTTCTGGCACTGATGGGGAAACATAGCATGATGAAATGATACCGAATTATCATTCCTGGCACACCCTGTAGAACGACCATTTGATACCAAATACAAAAAGCAGCCGGAAGTCGGCCACAAAAAATTGATACCATAAAACATTAGGGAAAAAGAACAGGAACAAAATACCATATTATATATATAAATAATATATGAGCTATAATATGTGATTGATACACTTCCCCGGAACCCAGAAAGAGCTACACGAAAATTTTCTTTTCCCTAAAGTTTGTTGTGTCGTTTCTCTCTATACCTGAATACAGGAAAACGGCTGCATCATAAAAGAAAAGACACCGACACTATTCAGGAACTACCGCCCATTGGCAAAAGGATTGCATCTAATTGATACCTTTTCTATCAGTACTGGAGAGAAACCGGGAAGGTATTTGATACCGTACTTTTCCGGGTTCTGCCCGGCATGGACGATAAGAGAACATTATTATGATACCAAAAACTTTAGGGAAAAATAAAACTTCGGCAGTCTATAAACCTAAAACCATTTTTAACAAAAATAATTGTCCTATTATTTGCGACATTTATAGAAAATTACTATCTTTGAGTATTGAAAATAAAGAGATAAACAAACCTTTAAAGCTGGTTTGGCTGCCAGTATAAAGAACAGCAAACAAAATTATGAATATCTTAAGATTTCTTTTAAGTAGCCTTTTATGGGCTATTGGTGGGGTTCTTGTATTAGCAATCTATGCGTATAGTGAACTAGTCTATTTGATTTTTATTTGCATTGCAATACTAGGATTAACCATCTACTACAGAAAATCCATAATAAAAATGTACGCAGAAATCTTTAATGAGCTAGGAATCAATAAGTATGTTATACAAATTAAAAATCTAAAGAATACAAAGAACCTATTTACAAACTAATCAATACAATAGGTCTATGATATTTTTTTCTCTATCTTTGCTAAATACATCAGCAAGATAGCTATATAAAATTAGAAAATAAATAGTTATGGAAACTAATCAAACATATCAAAATGAACTTGGTTCGGCTATGCTCCCATTTGTTATGAGAGAATTGGTTGATACAGTCATGAAAAGAAAAACGCTACCTTTAGAAGATGCGTTATACTATATATATTCTTCCAATTTGTACAAGGCATTATTGGACGAGAATACAAAACTGTGGTATTCAAGTACATTATCACTTTATGAAGCATTAGAAAAAGAGAAAACAGAACAGAAGAAAGTACAAAAGGACAATCCAAAGATATTGCTTTTTCAAATGTTTTGTGCTGAAAATTATAGGGAAACTAAAAATATAAGTGCTAAAGAAACTCTTTTACTGTTTTCCAATCATGGCGTTTTTGAATTTTTATATGAAAATTTTGAAATGCTGCACACACAAGATACAGAGTATATATTAGATACTATAATAACTTATATCAATAAAAAGGCATGAAACTATATCACGGCTCAACAGTTACCGTCAAATGTCCTAATATACAGAAAGGGCGTAAAGCTACTGACTTTGGAAAAGGATTCTATACGACAACTAATTTTGAACAGGCTAAGAAGTGGGCAATACTCAAAAGGAATCGGGAACATGGTAAAAAAGCTGTTGTTTCAGTTTATGAAGTTCCCGATAATATTCTTGATAGAGAGTTTTCAGTCCTCCGGTTTGAGGGTGCTACAAAAGAGTGGCTGGAGTTTGTAGTTAATAACCGCAGAGGGAAAGGAAAAAACAGCTATGATTTAATAATGGGACCCGTTGCCAATGACCAGTTATATGCAACAATCCGGCTTTATGAACAAAGTGTTGTTACGGCTGATGCAGCGATTGAAATGCTAAAGACCCATAAGCTTTTTAACCAACTTTCATTTCATACAGTGAAAGTTATTCCATTATTAAAATTCACAGAATCTATTGAAGTATAAATCATAAAACTATAATGAACCATGAATAAAGAAATGAGCTTGGATGTTGCGCTCGACATTATCGGGACACTCCGCATGATGAAGATAGATGAAATATCAGAAGAGAAGGATGAAAACAGAAAAAAAATACTGAAAAAAGAACTTTCTGTTCTCAACACAGAAGAAAAAATAGCAAATGGATTGTTGCAGTTTGAAGTTTCTGAAAATGTGCGCTTATCAGTCATGGATAAGATACAAAACTATTACGCACCTAAATTGAAAGCATATTATGCAACGCTATGAAGTAGAAGCCATCTTTGAACAAAAAAAAGATGGCTTATTTGAGGACATCAATATATCATCACAAAAGCCTATTGCTATAATCTTAGGTGGACAACCAGCTTGCGGAAAAAGCACTCTTATAAATGTTGCAAAGAAAGACCATCCTAACTTAGATTTTCTCACTGTTAATGGTGACCTTTACAGACAATTTCACCCCAATAAGGAACTAATAAAAGACCCTATTAAATACCCCATTGAAACCCAGATTTTTTCTAGCGTTTTTACAGAAAAACTAATAGAAGAAGCCATTAAACGGAAATGCAATATTATTATAGAAGGAACTATGAGAAATCCAGATGTACCTTTAAAGACAGCACAAAAATTTAAAGATGCAGGATTTAGAGTTGAAGCATATATTATTGCAGCCCCCAAGGAGTTTACCCAACTAGGACTTTACAACAGGTATCAAGAAGAAGTACTAAGTAAAGGACAAGGACGATTAGCCGATATTGATTCACATAACAAAGCCGTAAATGGACTAATGAAATCTGCAAATCAATTATACAGTGATAAGGCTGTAGATAAGATTTCTATCCACACCTACTTAGCGAAAGAAAGAATTAAAGATTTTAACCTAGTGAATGGTGAATGGAGTTGTAAAAGTATGCCATCTATTTTTATAGATGAAAGTCGTGCAAAACAGATGAAGAATAAAGAAATACTTAAGACTAACATTCAAACAGGAAAAGAACTTATTGAATCCGTCACGAATCCTGAAGTAAAAAAAGGAATGAAAGAAGCTCTGTCACAACTTCAATCTTCATTAGAAAAAGTTCAAAGACAAGAAAAAGGATTAAAAAAAGGTTTTTTCTGATTCAAATAAAAAGAGAGGACTGGTTTTTCCAATCCTCTCTTTCTATTTATTTGCGTCTTAACTCATTATCTATTTGCTGTGAAATTTGTCCTTTAACGGTTCTGATTACCTCATTAATATAATCAAGAATTGGCTTAGGGTCTATAGTCTTATCTTTGTATTCCATTTGAAAATGTAAGTGTTCTCCTGTGCTGCGCCCGGTACTTCCACTAATGCCTATTGGTTGCCCAGCTTCAACAGCTTGTTTCGCATTTACAAGCACACTGTATAAATGCCCATAGATAGAAGTAAAATCACCATGACGCACTTCTACATAATTGCCCAACCCTTTATTTTTTCCTGTTTTTACAACCATTCCCGGCATTATCGAATAAACATAGTCGTTGTTGCCTTTAAGGTCTATCCCTCTATGATTTGCTATTTTTCCAGTAAATGGGTCTTTTCTTTTACCATAATGGGAAGTTATCACCATTGAATCAATGGGCAAAGATAAATACCTTCTTTGCTTCCAGTATGCAAGCCGTTCTGTAGTCAAAGCATCATTGACGACAACAGCCTTTTCTTTTTCTTCTATCAACTTATTTTCTGTCGTTGCTAATACAGGTTCCGCTTTAGGAATATCCTTTTTCTGTAATACCGTATTAAACTGACAGTAGCCATTCACTGAAAAAAACAATGAACAAGCAAAAAATACGATAAATTTATTCTTCATATTGATATTTTTATTACTTTTGGACAAAAATATACATTACATGGATAAAAAACAAGCTATTTTTAATGAAAATGATATTCCATATAAAGAATTAGAACTAATAGGAATATCAAAAAAACAGATATGGTCTTTGGATAAGGCAAATATCACAGCTCTATTATCTGGAAAGAGAACCTGTTTACTAGACCTTTCTTTTCACGATAACAATGGAGAAGAAATAAGTATGAAAGGAAAAATAAGTTTGTACTGGAAAGACAGCAACAATGCTGGCGTTAAAATTCATCCAGTCAGACCAGAAATAATGAATGATATAAACCTTAAACCAAAGGAGTTAGAACGACTTCAAGATAACGAGATAATAACAAAAACTATTAACAATGAAAAATATCTCGTACAATTAGACCCTGAAACAAACGAATTGCTTAAAACAAAAATCAAAAGTATTTCAATACCTTCAAACATAAAAGGTGTTGAGCTGGATAAGCAACAAAAGGAAACTCTAAAATCAGGTAAGGAATTAATTTTGAATGTTGACAAAGAAAAAATTGCCATAAGATTAGATTTAAATAATCCAAGAGGAATAAAATTCCTAGACTTCGAGCAGCAACAGAAAATAGCTTATGACCGGCATAACCCACAAATTATAGGAACTATTCATACTGATAAAAACAGAAATGAATATATAGAATACATGAAAGGACAAAAAACAGCACTTGGAAATGAATCGCAATCTAAAGTAGAACATAAATTCAAATTATAAAATGGAAGAAAAGAAAAAATTTGAAGCTTTGCAATATAGTTATGAAAATGCCGGACAATTCCGAGCAATAGCAGCAATTCTTGGATATTCAGAAGAATATCGGAATGGTGATATTACCTTTTCCAAAGGTAATGAAACATATACTTATCCACTGAATACACTTAAACTTGGCAATTTAGGAGATAATAGAGAATCTTTATTAGAGCAATCTAAAGAAAGAATAATCAGTTTCTTTGATAAAGAACAAGCTAGCAATAATTTCCAAGAATATAGCCAATATTTACGAGAAAACCACAATGTTGCAATTATAAAATGGGATGATATAAAACAAGGTACTAACAAGAATGAAGGATATAAAGACGGATTTACAGTCATTGACCTTGAAAATAAAATTGCATATAAAGGAGAAGACCTTTATCGATATGCTTATGAACAAAACCAAACCCTAGATGGTAAAGGTTCATATGTTGATATAGACTGGAACAAGTTTAATGAAGTAGGAGTTAAACCGGAAAATTTAAGCCCCGAAGATGTTGCAAACATCAAAAATGGGAAAAAAACAGGTATGCTAAATTTTTCCATTGAAGATACTCCCGGTAATAGAACACTTCTAGACAATGAAAAAGTGTCTTATAAAACAGAAAATGGAAAACTCCATTTTGAAGGGAAAGCAACAACTCTTAAATATATAACAGCCGAGAATACACCTGAAAATAAATCTAAATTAAAAGCCAACGAAATTGATTTCAAAGAAGAAGGTAAACGCATCAAAATTGATGGTATCAATGCTAGAAAACTAGCAATCGCAGCTATTACAGTAGTTTACCCAATCGCTGGGATTGCTATCTTGCTCATTCCTAAACGACAAGAAATAAAAAATGATTTATCCTTTACTAAGGATGAAATAAAAGCCCTAAAAGCTGATAATGTCGTAGTAAAGACTAATTCAAAAGGAGAAAGAACATTGCACCAACGTGACAAAGATACTAATGAGATAGTATCAATAAAAGCAAAAGACATTCATATTCCCCAAAAACTTGGAGGAATAGAGCTTACTCCTATGCAGCAAGAAAATCTCAAAAATGGAAAAGAAATTACCATTGTAAACGAGGAACTAAACAAAGCTGCAAAAGTAAAACTAGATTTGAATGCCAGAAATGGATTATCAATCAAAGATGCAAATACTATAGAAATTAAAGCGACTGAAAAGAAAGAACAAACAATAGGGAAAGAAAGATATATATCTGATAAAGAAAGATTAGAGTTTGTAGCCCAAAAAGGAGCTAAAGGGATTGATGAAATTTTTAAAGATAAACCCACCGAAATGGCTGCCTTTTTAGAGAAACATAAACTTTCTAAAGATTATGCTTCTTACAAGGAAGTAGAAAAAACATATTCCAACTCTAGGGAAGCTACTAAACAAACTGTCGGAGAACAAATATCTACCCAAATGGATAAAATAGATAGTTCTATTAAAGCAACAGCGAAGCAAGAAGCATCTATTCTTGGATATGGTAGAACCTACGGAAAAAATAATGATACTCCAACAATGAAACTATAATATTATGCTAACATTTGACGATTATAAGGCTAAAATATCCATCATTCAAATACTTGAAGATTTAGGATATAAACAAGACATTAGCAAAGGAAAGGTTTCGCCTGTTTTTAAACTGACAGACGGAACAGGTAACAAGTTGGATGAAATCATCATCAAGAATCCTCATAGTGTACAAGAACACTACTATGATAGGAATTATAAAGGTGGAGATTTAATTCAGTTCATCAAAAATCATATTAACGACTTTCCACAATTCCAACATCAAAATACATTTGTGCGAATCAATATGATTTTAGGACATTACGCAAATGAGCCTTATAGTCCTAAATATGAAGCATTCAAAGTTGTAAAAGCAGAAAACAAATCTTTTGACAGAGATAGATATAAAGAATTTCCTACTACACTCGCTGATTTAAGATTTCTCACAAATGAAAGAAATATAAATCATCAAGTCGTAGAAAAGTTTCTACCATTTATCACAAGGGTTAAAGACTTACAAGGAAACGGCAATTATTATAATATAGGTTTTCCCTATATTAATCCAAAAGATAAAGACAACAAAGTAACAAATTACGAATTAAGAAACTATGGATTCAAAGGAATGGCTGCCGGAGGAGATAAAAGTAACTCGCTTTGGATTGCTGATTTTTGCCCACACCCCCAAATGGCAAAACATATATACTTTGCAGAATCCGCTTTAGATGCTATGAGCTTCTATCAGCTCAATGCTAACAAAATCAAATTAGAAGAAAGTGTTTTTTGTAGTGTAGGAGGGTACATTTCAGTTAATCAAATAAAAAACACTTTATTGCGATACCCACAAGCTAAAGTACATACCTGTTTTGATAATGATTTAAACGGTAATTTGTATGACATTAAAGTGTCTGGAATCATTAGTAATACAGAAGTGACAATAAAAGAAAATAAAGATGATGTGCTGTTTAAAACTAAGGGTAGAGAATTCACTATTAACAAAAATGACGTTTCACTAGAAAGTTTTAGGGAAAAAAGCAAAATAATAGCTCCTATGATTTCTCATAAAGCAGAAAAAGCAAAAGATTTCAATGAAATTCTAATGAAACAACATGAACAAAAAAAAAGTATTAAGTTATGAATGATGGAACAAACATAGCTTCTGATGATATTATATTAAAGCCTAAATTCCGATATTGGTTAATGAAGAATTTCCTTTTAATTACATTAGCGATTTTCGTGTTCATTTTTAGTAAATATATAAGAGAACATGAATTATTAAAATTTATCAGTGGAACGATATTAGTATTGTTGATATTTATAATTTTCTACAGATATATTTCAATGTTACTTTGTACAAAATGGATTATAACTAGAGAGCAAATAAAAATATATCAAGGAGTACTTTCAAAAAGGATTAACTACATAGAATTATATCGGGTATATGATTACGAAGAAAAGCAAAGTTTTATCCAGTCTTTAATAAACAACACCAATATCTACATTTATTCTGGCGATAAATCAACACCAGAACTACTGATGAATGGTCTTAAAGCTAATAGTGATATAATTCAAACTATCAGAAATAGAGTAGAAGAACAAAAAAAGAAAAAAGGAATATATGAATTTACAAACAGATAATGATATGAAAAGAGTGCTTTTATTTTTTTCCCTAATGTTACTGTTGGGCAACATAAAAGGACTAGCACAATCTATTGTCATTGACCCGGCAATGATTGGAACATTGGTTTATTCCCATCAGGCGCAACAAGGTGTACTGAAAGATATACAAAGTGAGGAAACAAAAATCCGTAACTTTCAAATTTTAATTCAACAAAAAATGAGTCAAATTCAATCCTTACAGGAAAAGACATACAACTATCTTTCTACAGTTAATGCAGTTGTGAAAAATGGAAAGGATATTATTTATGCTTCAACCTTAGCTAGAGACATAGCTAAGTATCAATCCGAAGCAGCTAAATATGCAGTTGGAGACCCCAAATTATTAACCATAATTGCAAAAACAGAGTATGAACTTATCAGTCGAAGTGTAGATTTAATGATATACATAAACAATATAGCATTGCAAGGCGGTGAAAAAAATCTTATGGATAATAAGCAAAGGATAGATTTATGTATTCATGTGGTCAATGAACTTAGACGAATGCGAGGACTTGCATACGCTGTATGCCGACAAATGAAATCCGCTAAAAGAGCTGGAGTACTAAAAACACTTGTACCCGGACAATTTAAATATGTAAATAGTGGGAAACAAAAAGTAGATAATATTTTAAACGGCATTAAATGGATTAGTAAAGGAGGATATTAAATGGATAATGATACAATCAAAGATTTAGGCTTATGCCCTATTTGCCAAAAAGGACACATAATGAAAGGTAGTTTAGGATATTCCTGTAATTACTTCAAAAACATGAATGACAAATGTACATTTAATATTTATCATTCATATTGGGGAAAAGAGATTACAGAAGAAATAGCCAGGCAATTAATAACAACAGGGAAAACAGATATATTTCATGACTTCCATAATAAAAAAGGAGTTCCTTTTTCTGCATATCTGACTATCGAAAATGGAATCGTTATTCCTTCTTTTGTAAATGAAGTATTAGAAACTCCGTGTCCTGTGTGTGGTAGAGAAATTGAAATTTTACTAAATGGATATGCTTGTAAAGGGTATTCGCAAAAGGACAAGAACAACAACAGAGTTTGTAACCTCTATATACCCAAAACTATTGCACAAAGAGAAATACCATTGGAAGCAGCAGAAATACTTGCCAAAGGTAAAAAAACACCGTTTATGACTGGATTTAAATCAAGAGAAGGAAATGATTTTTCTTCACGGCTGGTTCTAACAGAGAACTTAGATATTTCTTTTGATAATACATTGTGTAAGTGTCCTAAGTGTGGAGGAAACTTATATATAAACAAAAAAGCCTATAATTGTTCCAACTATAGAAATGAAGCCATAAAATGTGATTTTGTTATTTGGCGTGAAATGTCAGGACGTTCTATAACTCCCGAAGAAGCAATAGAACTTTGCGAGAAAAAAGAAACACCTGTGTTAACTGGATTTCATGATAAAAACGGGCAACCGATGGAAAGAAAGCTTGTACTGAACGATGATTTTAAAATAAAACTAATATGAAAATAGAATTTATAATTTATAGCCATTTTTTTAAAGAGAGAGGAATGAAGGTAAAGGGTGATTGGAATTTTCCGCATCTTCCAAGGATAGGCGAAGAAATTTCACCTCACATTATAATGTTTCAGAATGAATTTACTTATCAAAATTTATTAGAATATCTAACAGATGAAGCTAAAAGTGATTTTAATAAATTCAATGATGGTGAGGATGATTTAGAAGGAAATTTTAAAGCATGGGTATATGATGTTATCTGTGAGGTCAATATAGTTGAATCAATACATTATAGACCAGATACAGAAGACTATACCCAAATTATTCCTGAAATTTGTTTAAGTGATTTAAGTAATTAAATATTATTGATATGCAAATGAATAAGACTGATTTAATCAAAATGGTTGCTGAAAAGGCAAATAAACCAACAAAAGAAGTAGCAGAAATAATTGATAGTTTTTTCAAAGAATTATCTCAAAATCTAAGAGAAAAAGATGTTTCTATAAAAGATTTTGGTACTTTCAAAAAGATTATTCAGCCAGCTCGGATAGCTAGAAATCCGGCAACTGGAGAACCTGTAGAAGTTCCAGAAAAGGAAGTTGTTAAATTTAAGCCGTCCAAAAATATACTAAACATGAAATGGCTATGATAGAAATAAACATCCATATTCCTATAGATGGTGTGAACAATATTTCTATACCAATCCAATTACCTGTAGTTCCAAGGGTTGGAGAAAAGATTTATCTATCTGACAAACAAATAAATAATTTGATAAGTCTATTAGAAGAAGAATATTACCACAATCCACAAACAGAAGAATGGAAAGAATCAATAAGACGGTTCACCAATATTGAGGAAGTAGCATATAATGCTGCAAATGGAACGATACACATTGAATTATCAACTATTTAAAAGAAACAATATGAAAAAGTATTTATCATTAGTAATGATTGGTTTAAGCCTTATGTTGTCTGGATGCAATAAAGACGATAACAACGACCCTGATACTCCACCTACAGGAGATACAGGAAAAGTACGGTATGAAGCTACCGTAAGCGACCCAGAAAATTTCAAACTTCTAATACATTATACAGTAGGAGTAGATATTTCTTCCGAAGCTCCCGAAGAAGCTGCCAAAGAAATTATTGTAGAAAGTCCATTCACATTTGAGCAAGAAGCCAAACAAGGAACATATTTATGGCTATCTGCCTACCCTATACCTAAAGATGAAGAAAACCTTGAAAATTTACAGCTACCTAAGACAGTCGAAGTAAAAATTTTTATTGATGATAAGCTGCATAAGTCTAACAGTGGTGAAAATTATGCAATGGTTCAACATATATTCGGACAGGAAAATTACCAGTAGAATTGATACCTTTTCTGCCTGCACTGGAGAGAAACCGGGAAGGTATTTGATACCGTACTTTTCCGGGTTCTACCCGACATGGGCGATAAGAGAACATTATTATGATACCAAAAAATAAAAACCAATACCACTCTCACTGCATAAAAGAGTGGTATTTTCATTTGAATTAATAAAATGAAAGACCAAAAAAGATTATTACACAAGTGCCTATTAGAAGACATTCCAGCTTTTGTAATATGCGGAACAGATATTTGTTCCGTCCAAGCAATGGAAGCATATTACCAGATAGCAGTAGAAAAAGGTTGCAATAGCAATTTTTTAGAAGACTTGAAATTAGCTATAGAAGATTTCAAGGCTTTTCAATGTGAGGAACCTGAAAAAGTTAAAATACCCGATTAAATCATGGAAGAAAGCAAAGAATTACAAAAACTATATGGATTCATGCAAGCATTCATTTATATAACTGTTTGCATAGAGATTCTACTATTTGTTCATTTTCCCTTTAGTGAACAAATTATGCCCTTATTATCAAAAATGGCAAAAATTCCTATCTATTCTAATATTCTTTATAGTAAACTATTTACATTCTTTATTATAATGGTTACTTGCATTGGAACACGTTCAAAAAAGGATTTAGAATTAGACCCGACTAAACAAATCATTTTTCCTTTAATCTTTGGATTCATAATGTTCTTTGGAAGTATATGCTTTCTTTTCTTTAAAGAAAAAGGAGAAACTAGTTTAGAATGGTATAATATAGCTTACATTATACTATCAATAATTGGAGCGACATTAATAAATTCAGCTCTAGATAACATTTCCAAACGTATTAAATCAAACTTTATGAAAGATAGATTTAATATAGAGAATGAAAGCTTTGAACAATCTAAAGACAAGGTAGAAACAGAATTCTCTGTCAATATTCCGATGAAGTTTTTCTACAATAGAAAGTGGCATAATGGGTGGCTGAATATATGTAACTGTTTTCGTGGAACTTTTGTAATAGGAACGCCTGGAAGTGGTAAATCTTTTTCTGTTATAAATTCTTTTATAAGACAACATTCAGCTAAAGGATTTGCAGAAGTTGTTTACGACTTCAAATTTCCTGAACTTGCCAAAATTGCATATTATAATTATCAAAAGAACAAGCAATTAGGAAAAATACCAAGTAATTTCAAGTTCAATGTCATCAATTTTTCTGATATTGAATATAGTAGAAGAATAAACCCATTGAAACGAGAATATATAGAAATCCTAGCAGATGCAACAGAAACGGCAGAAGCATTATATGAGAGTTTACAAAAAGGCGACAAAGGAAGTGGAGGTAATAGCGATTTTTTTAAAACATCAGCAGTAAACTTGTTAGCAGCTTCTATTTATTTTTGGTCTAGATACGAGAATGGCAAATATTCAGATTTACCGCATGTACTGGCTTTCCTTAATCAAGAATATGATGTACTTTTTAAAGTTCTCTTTTCCGAGCCTGAATTAAAATCACTAGTTTCCCCATTTGAAGCTGCATATAAATCAGGAGCCGTGGACCAATTAGAAGGACAGATGGCAAGTCTAAAAGTACAGTTATCAAGACTGGCAACTAAAGAATCTTTTTGGGTATTTAGTGGCAATGATTTCAATTTAAAAGTATCAGATAAAAAAGACCCTAGTTATCTCATCATTGCAAATAACCCTAAAACACAAAGCATGAATAGTGCTTTAAATGCACTTATCATTAACCGACTAACTAGACTTGTCAATACAAAAGGTAACTATCCTACTTCAATCATAGTAGATGAATGTCCCACATTATATTTTTATCAACTTGCAACACTACTTTCTACTGCACGTAGCAATAAGGTTTCAATTTGTTTGGGATTACAGGAACTACCGCAATTAGAAGAACAATACGGCAAAGCTACCGCAAAAACTATAACTTCTATTATAGGTAACACTTTATCCGGGCAAGCTAAAGCTCCTGAAACTTTAGATTGGCTACAAAAACTATTTGGAAAAGTTAAGCAAGTAAAAGAAGGTGTTACCATCAGAAGAAACGAAACAACAATTAATATGAATGAACAAATGGATTTTGTTATCCCGGCATCCAAAATTTCTTCATTACAGGCTGGTACATTAGTAGGGCAAGTTGCATTAGATTTCGGACAAGAAGATAATTTTCCAACAGCAATGTACCATTGCAAAACCAATTTAGATTTAAAAAAAATTAAGAAAGAAGAAGAAGCCTACAAAGAACTGCCAAAAGTATATAACTTTGGGACAGCAGATAATAGAGAGAAATTACTGCAAAAAAACTTTAAGAGAATATACGACGAAGTAGAAACAGTAATAGAACAATATGTATAACATAACATTACCAATTTTAGGCACAAGGTTAAAGCAAATCCGAGAGCATATAGGATATTCCCAAGCTCAATTAGCAGAACAGCTAAACTGTAAACAAAATGCGATTTCAAATCTTGAACTAGGAAAAGGGGGCAGCCTAAAACTTTTATTTCAAGTGCTGAATTTTTATTCTAACTATGTTTTTATAGATTTAATATTTAGTGAAAAGTTCTATCTGATTTCTAATACAGAAGAAGATGAAGCACAAAAAGCCAATTATAATTCTGTTATAATAGAAATTATAAGACAATCAGAAAAAAACTATGATGATGCTATGTCAAACGCTAAAAAAGAGCTAGAAGCTAATCTTCAAAAAGCCATCAATTTATTACAGCCCTAATAAAATAAAAGAGAGTACAAAATACTCTCTTTTATTTTCCAATATTACTTTAAAGAATTTGTGATACCTATTCTTTTGGAGTTCTGGCACTGATGGGCGTATATAGCATGATGAAATGATACCGAATTATCGTCCCCGGTACACCCTGAAGAACTCCTTTTTGATACCAAATACAAAAAGCTGCTGGAAGCCGGACACAAAGAATTGATACCATAAAACTATAGGGAAAAAGAAGAAGGACAAAATGCCATATTATATATAAATAATATGAATATGTGATTAATATCCTTCACTCCCCGAAACCCAGAAAGAGCAACACGAGAATCTTCTTTTCCCTATGTCCATTTCATAAAAATGATACCAGTATAATAACAAATACTTATAATATGAAAAGAGAGCATCCAAATACATACCTTTTAAAAATACAATCGAAATCAATCTATCCTATCTAATTCTATTATAGCTACTTTCTCTTTATCTGGACTTGCTTCATTTTGTATAAGAGTTATATGTTTTTGGGTATAGCTTTTAATAACCCAAGGAGCACCACCTAAATATAAAGCATTGCTATTAAATATGATATATTTTCCTTCTATTTTGTAAGTAATATCAATTTCATCGTAACTTTCCCAATTTACTTTCCCCGATTGAGTATCTATAAATTGCATACCTACTCCCATATTGGGAACTACCCAAGCATCACAACGACCTGTACCACGCCATGAGGTTTGATATAGTTTTTGGGGAGTAAGTTCTCCTATTTGTACCTCTGGATTTTTATCATCACAACTTGTAAAACTTATGTTTACTAAAAATAATGCCCAAAGCATTAATAAGCAAGATTGTTTAAAATAATGTACCATGTATTAAAATAGATTATATTAATATAAATACCAGACTTCAAAATTACAATCCTATAATTGTGTATAGATTTGCTAATGTTGCTATTGAAATCTGTTTTTCTACTAAATTAGAAGCCCATGAACTAAGACCATATACTTCCAGCAAACTCTCATCTCTTTCATCTGCAAAAAATGAAAAACAGAGTTTGGTAGTTGGGTCGTATAAATATTCCATATTAGTTGCCTCATGATAGTACTTACAGAAACCTTTTTCATTGAAGTTCTCCAAAACCATACATAGCGGAGAACGCATTTGAGGATTAATACGCTTTCTAGTATTATAACTTATCTGAATATCAGAGCTGAAATACCTTGATATTTCTGCCGATATAATTTGGGCTTTTTTAATAAAAACATTATCATCTTCATTTTGCCTTAATTCCGCATCCGTAGCATTACTTTTACTCAATACTATTTGGTCACCCTGTCTTGTTGTTAACACAGCAGCTACATCATATAAACTTTCTCCCGAAGCAGATGTCTTTGTCAATACTCTTGCAATCGTAATAGACGGAGTATAAAGTCTTGTAACAGGAAGAAGAATTTCCTTAGAAGTATCATCAAAACGTCTTTGAAAGTTTCTTTCCAGTACAAAATCCGACATTGGATATAATCCTTCTTCTATTAAATCAATCACTGTATGATTTTTTGAATCATTTAATGATTTTCTCCAAGATTGCAAGTTTATATTTATGTCTTTAAGTGCCATTGTAGTATTCACTACACCTGTTTCATCTTGAATACCACCCAATGTTTTTACACGTATAAATATATCTTGTCTTTTGTAAACTGTAGAATCAAAAGTACCATCCTTTCCATTAAATCCGAACGACCCATTAAGTGAATCACCTTTATATACAAGTGAAGCATTAATATTTTTCTCTAAGGATTTAATTTTCTGTTCAACATTCGTATTTGAATCCGCATTACCCATATATTGCGCAAAAGCTCTTCCACCTGTATAATAACCAACAACAACAAAATCTCCATATGAATCAATGATAGATGA
Organism: Bacteroides sp. AM37-9; assembly: GCF_003603455.1. Lineage (NCBI taxonomy): Bacteria > Pseudomonadati > Bacteroidota > Bacteroidia > Bacteroidales > Bacteroidaceae > Bacteroides > Bacteroides sp. AM37-9. The sequence goes on from NZ_QTNF01000055.1 coordinate 16,884, forward strand.
TATAGGAGAGGTATATAAATTATTAATAAAAGACCTTCTTAAAAACTGCCTTGCAAACACTTTATTAGAACCATTGGAACTTAACAAGGTAAATTTGCCATGAGCAAACAATATATTCATTTCCCCATAAGCTTGTTCTTTTGATTCATTAATAAAAGTTCTAAATGTTTCGGTTGTCGTTTTCTTTTTCCCTATAGAAAAAAATCCTAGATTTAAAGAAAATCCACTTTTCACAGTTTTACTTATTGATGAAAAATGCGTATAATTATTAAAATCATAATAAGCAAACGATGACTGGTCGTTCCAGTTAGGATAATTTTCATCAATATATGATTCATCATATTCTTTTAGAGATTCAATATCAAGTATGGAATGCGTAAAGTTATCAAAATCACTTGGTATATAATTCCCCTTAAGCAATTTATAACCATAACCTAGATATTTATCAGTTCCCCCAATCATCTCACCACTTCTTGTCAACTCTTCATCAAAAGAAGGTTGTCCTGTAATAACATCTGGAAGAGATGGATTACGTTCTTGAAGAATCACATCATCACATGAATAATCAGTTTCAACCACTGTATTTTGCTGTGCGCATAAGTTCAAATCCTCTGAACAAGCTATAAACAATGGAGCTATAACAGATAAAATTATTATATATAATATTGATTTCATAATCTTTTCTTATTGCAGATTATTATTAGATAAACTTTTCATATATTCTTCTAAAGGAATTGTTACTATTTCGTCTGGTTTTGCCTTTGATGTAGTATTTATTATTCCATACCAAGAACCTTTAAATTTAACTTCTCTATCATTAGCCTCATTTCCATTACGATAAGTCATAGTAATAGTATAGTCAGCCTTTACACTATATTTCTTTAAATAAGTCGTTACTTTAATTAAAGATGGCTCATCAACTTCTACCGGAATAGTCACCGATAATGTTTTAGGTATCTCATACGTTGTGGAAGTATAAGGAGCTCTAGGCAAAAATATTGTTGAATCAGGCATTTCCCCACTACTAAAATTGCCAGGGGCAATAAATTGCCCGGCTATTATTGCAGGACGTAAAAACATTTGTTCTTCATTTGCCATTGGAATTTTCAAAGCTCCTTTTTCTGTATAACAAGAAGTATCTTTTACATCTTTTTTTGCATAAATTGTAATATTTGATGGTCCAGCAACTGCTCCTGTCTGACCATTTGAATACACAACAACAGGGTCTAATTCCGTCACTACAGCTTTAGGTTCAAATGCTATTTCTTTTACTTTAAATTTATCCTGAAACTCTAATAGAAACTCTTGCTGTGGTTGCTTATTATATTTTGCATACCCTACCTGCCCATTACTCTTTACTTCTATAGAATAATTAAACACACTCCAAGGATTATTGGGGTCTGCCGTTCCTAAATATGTCTGATTTTCAATATTAAAATATCCTTTATATGTTGATGGTATAAGGTCCCAACTTCCAGAACTTATATCTTCCGAGTCCCAAACAAAAACAAGTTTATTGTTTGGGTCATTGTTATATTGACCACAAACCAATGGCTTATTATAAGACTTTGAATAAATCAAATATGGTATTCCACTACTAGGTGGCAAAATCTTTAAATAGAATTTTGAAGAACTATAAGCTGAAAGTATCAATTCTTTTCTCATTCCTTGAGTAGAAAGATAAGGCTGTCCAACCACTCCACCTCCTCTGACTTTCAACGCAAAAGGAAGCTCTCTAACAGCATACATATTTGATGAATAAAATTCATCTGTCTCAGGATAATAAGAATAAGATTTCGTTTCTGGCTTTTTTTTAAACTCATCTATATTAGAAAACAGACTCACAGAGTCAGCAACAGAGATAGCTCTTGACTGGATTGAACTTTCTGATGTTTCCGAAAAATCATATAAAAGTTCAGAACTTTTTTCACAAGAGACAAGACCAATAGTCATTGCTCCTACCAATAATTGACTTACGCCCCAAAAAGAATAGAATTTTTTTTTCATAAATATAGTTTTAAAATTATGTCCTTAGAAACAAATACGCAATAGAGTTCACGTAGATTTACTTTCTGACGCACGCGAATACGCCACATATACAAAAGGACGAAGAGAAAACAAATCCATGATGCCAAAAACTTTTAGGTAAATATATAAATAGCTCTTACAGCATATTACGTTAAGAGCTATTTATCCCAAAAAGTCAGTTATATTTTACTTAATTTCCCGAAAGACTTAGCCAAAGACGAACTGTTCTTTTAGCCTTATTCTGTTCTCCTTCTAGAATCTTTGCATCACCTTTCTTATAGCTTATTTTTAATTGAGAATCAGTCTGTATAGCATCATATAGAGGAAGCAAAAAGAAATTATCTTCATCTAAAAGTTTTTCCATTATTAACGGAATAATATTTTTACCCATCGCTTGCATTTCTTTAAACTGTGGTAATGTTGTATAAGCGAGAGTACTTGAACTATATTTAGTTTGTGGATTTATTGAAATTTCTTCGTTCCATGAATTAAACAAATCGTTAAACTTAGTCTTTACCTCACAATTAATATTTGCAGCTTTATCAATGACAGCTTGTTTTTCTGCATCAGAAAGTTCAATATCTTCTTGTGCTATCTGTTTTGCAAGTTCCTTTATCTCCGACATATCAGTCTTTGTTCTACTCTCGATAAAAGATACCAAAATTCTACCATACAAAGTGCCAGATAGCTCACTCCTTTTATGGGTAATACGCAAATAACGCCCAAGTTTTGACTCCCAAGTACCGCTACTATATACAACACTTCCATGAGTCATATCTATACTACTTGTTCCCCAACCATCAACAGTAGCATTGCTACCTTCTGTACTAGTCTGTTCATAATTACAAGACGAACCATATAAAGTTTTAGCATTTTTATACTGTTCTATAAAATCATTGTAAAAAGATTCTGGGTCAATCCATTTGTTAGTTATCCCCATAGAATAAGCAATACAATTATATGTACCTGTTGCTTCTCCTGTTACAGAAATATTATTTACATCTAAATTTGGGAAATCCTTTTTAAGATTATCCTTTTCCGCTTGTGTAGGAACCCTTCTCATAGAAGCAGCTCTAGTAGTAAGTTCGTTTGGATTGGCATTATCCTCCACAGAACCAATCTCTTCGTTTTGCTGACAAGCAATAAGACTAAAAGAGAAACCTAATAAAATTAAAATTTGTTTTCTCATAAAGCGATATTTTTAAGTTAGTAATTATTCAGCAAATGCATTTGCATATCGCAAATATACAATATAAATTGTATATAATATAAGAATTATATTGTTTTTTTCACTGTTAATGCTTAAAAACATAATATATTTGCTATTTTTGCAATATACAATCTAAATTATACTAATATGGAAAAAACTTATCATTCATTAAAAGACTTTGAACTATCCTATGGGAAAAATGCTATTGAGAGAGCAAATGATTTCCAGCAGTACATTGAGCAACTAAATGATTTCGGATGTAAAAGCTATTGGATAACTTCACATACAGGTATCGGTTCAACAATGGCAATTGAAGGCTTCAACGAACCTGTTATTGCATTTATTTCTAATGATTATTTAGGTATGTCACAAAGAGAAGAAACTAAACAAGCAGGTATAGATGCTATAAAAAAATATGGAACAGGTGCTTGCGCTGCACAAGTAATAGGTGGTTATCTCGACATACACCAACAGCTAGAGAAAGAAATAGCTTCTTTTGTAGGACAAGAAGAAGCTATTTTATTTTCTTCCGGATTTGGAGCAAATGCCGGAATACTAAGAGCCTTATTGGGTCAAAATGATATTGCATTGATAGACCCTTATATCCACACAAGCGCAATGGCTGGACTAAAAGGAACAAATATAAAACGAATTGGGCATAACGACCTAGAATATTTGGAAAAGGTACTAAAAGAAGTCAAAGGGCAATATCAAACTAAACTTGTAATAATAGATGGTGTATATTCCCAGGATGGGGATTTGTCTTTACTTCCGGAAATTATTACTCTTTGCAAGACTTATGAAGCCATGCTGATGTTAGATGATGCACATGGAATAGGAGTAATGGGAGCCAATGGCAGAGGAACAGCTGAATACTATAACTGTTTAGGTCAAATTGATATTATTACTGGCACATTCAGCAAGTCATTTGGTTGCGTAGGGGGATTTGCAGCAGCTTCAAAGAAGATGATACAATACTTGAAATTTTATGCGGACAGCAATGTGTTTTCAGCAGCCCCTACCCCACAAGTCACAGCATCCATACTAAAAGCTTTAGAGATTATAAAAAAAGAACCACAAATAAGAACCAAACTTTGGGAAAATACGAACTATCTTAGAAAACGGTTGAAAGAAGAAGGGTTCGACATAGGAAAATCTGTTTCCCCTATTTTTCCTATTATGATAAGAGATAATAAAAAGGTTTACGAAATTGCTAAAATGTTGCAAGAAAAAGGTATCTTTACAATTGGAATTGTATATCCGGCTGTAAGAACCAAAGAAGCAAGATTAAGGGTCAGCGTTCTTGCCACGCATAAACTTGAACAATTAGAATCTTTAGTCAATACTCTTAATGATATAAATAAGAACATAAAAATAAAATAATAATGAAAGAAAGGAGAAAGCGAAGAAGTGCCAAAGACATAAAGGAAAGCATTATTAATGCGGCAACCCATTTAATTGAAACTGAAGGATTTTCTAATCTAACAGTTACAGGTATTATGCGACAAGCTGAAATTGAGCCTGTACAATTCTATAACAGATACGATGATTTGAATAGGTTTATTGACGAGTATGTAAAAAAATACGATTATTGGTTTAGCGATATTGTAAAATCGCAAAAACAATCAAGTAACGATAAAGAACTATATATAAACATCCTCATAGGCTTATTTCAATCTCTATCGGGAAATAAGGTCATGCAAGAACTCCTAAAATGGGAACTGGCTAGCAACAATGAAACTAGTCAACGTACTGCCCAATTACGAGAATTGCATACATTACCTTTATGCCAAAAATTCTCAAACATATTCTCCAATACAGATATTGACATTGTAACTATATCTGCACTAATAATAGGAGGAATATATTATCTTATTTTGCATGATAAACTTTCAACTTTCAGTGGAATAGACTTAAAAAAAGAATCTGACAAACAAAAAGTTATTAAGGCTATAAGCAAATTGTCAGACATTTTATTTACGTTTATACCTTCTTCTATTACTAAAGAAAATATTGATATTATAATAAAAATGAGAGAAGATAATATTCCTGTAGAAAAAATAGCATATTATACAGGAATCCCTAAAGAAATTATTGTTTCTATCTAAAATATCCGTCCAATGAGGAAAAACCCATTGGACGGGTCTATAGCCTAACCAAAAATCTTTTGTTTCACAAAACGACCCTTTTTCTGTACTAAAGAAAACGGTTCTTTTTTTGCTTAATCAAAGAACTTATGTCGCTACGGTGTTTAGTTAACCAATCTTCCAAAATAAACGAAACTAAAGATGAGATAGGTATTTTGGCTTTAGCTTTGAGCAAACCAAACACCTCTTTTACATCTGTATCAACATATAGAACTTCCTTGCAATTATAATTTTTTCCTTTAATGTACTCTAATAAGTCCGTCAAATCCATATCACTAGAGCCATTAAAATTAAAAACTTCCGAAGAAGTTGTTTCCATTTCCACATGAGGTGGTTCTTTCTCCTCTTCAACTTCACATCTAACTTCTTGAATAGGAGTTTCATTTATACTACTCCCATGCGATTCTTCACCTCTTATCATTTTAGCTATTTCCAGAACACTAGAAATACCTTCATTTTGCTTTTTCCTTAATTTATCAGCCATGTGCAAATATATACAATAAATGAATAACTTTATAACAATTATCTATTAAAAGAATATTTTATTTTATTGCTCCTTCTTGAATGATATAATCATAAGCATTCTTCACCTTATCAATACACTCATTACTAATTGCTAATGTATTTATACGTTCCATCGCAACAGAAGCTGGTATTTCATCTGTAACAAAACCAACTTGCTTAAGAATATCAACTACCTGTTCTTTCGTTTCATATCTTACCGCAGTTCTCATATTGTTAGGTAAAAAGAATATTTTAGCTTTCACATTTAAATACTGTAACACTTGGATAAAAAAGCCTGTGCTATCCATTGTAAATTTATCGTATTTAAATGGGCATATTATTATATCCGCAGCTTTAAGAATAGTTCCTAAAGCATCATCATCAATCTTACCGGGCAAATCTATTAATAGATTTCCTTGCTCAACCTTAGTAAAATCACTAATAATTTTAGCAACATTAGATATATCGGTTTGTATAACCTCATATTTAGGTTCATTATCATAGGTCGCAATATCTTCTTTTCTTCTATCCGATAATGAACGCTGAAAATCTAAATCCAATACTAGAACTTCTTTCCCTTTTTCTACTAGATAGTTGGCAAATTGTATGCAATTAGTCGTTTTACCACAACCGCCTTTCTGATTTCCAAATAATATTATCATATCTTATTATATTTATTAATTAATTTTGTTGCTGTCCTCTTTTCTTTTTCCTGTTAGGAGATTTATCTTGCTGTACATTTATATGCTGGCTAAGAATATCACAAATAGCATCAATCAGATTAAATCCCCTTGCCAGTTCTGAATCTTGTTCAACATTTATTCTTTCCATCTTATCAAGAGTAACTAGAGTAATCCTATCTTTACTATAGCCATCTTTTATAATATTGATTCCTAAATCATCAATACTTATAATTACTTTATTCTTTTTATCTACTAGATAAACTAAATTTTCATCTTCAACAAAAAGAATTCCTTTTTCTCTTAATGTAGAATGTAAATCTGAACTATGAGCCAAATAACTATTCATCATATCAGAATAGACAGTATTTTTTTTATCCATATACTCTTGAATCAAAATATCATCTTTTTTCACATGATAAATTCTACTTAACAACTCGGCTTCTTTAACTGTAGCAACATTAAATTTATTTGCTTCATACACTCTGCTATTATATCTAAGTTCTTTCAAGAGTTTTTTATCAAGAACCAATAAAGCCTTATCATCACCATTTATAAATATTGTGCCATTCATTGAAAACCTATAACCGTAATCTAACATTAATTGCTTGAAACTATCCATTGTATATTTTGTTCCATCTTTCAAAAGAAGATTAATTATACTATTACAGTGTTCTACTTTTGCTTGTTTATTAGGCTCTACTAAAAGTTCCTTCAAATCCATAACTTCCCCACCTTTCAAAACTCTCTTATTTCTATAATCAATTAATGTATATCCATAAGGTTTAGTATGTCCTTTTCCTGTATGAAAGACTAAATTTATACCAAACTTATCTTTCATCAAAGTTTGAAGTTCTGTATAGGAAAGTCCTTGCTTATATTTAAATAAAAGAGCTGTTATCTGTTTTCTTCTTTCTTCATCAGGTGTATATTGTTTAGCTTTATCTTTTATCTGTTCTAATTGAATTGAAGCCTGCTTTTCACCACCCTTATATAAAATTAATAATCCATCCTTTTCTCTTAATTTCCATCCTGATTGTTCAAGTAACAACTTATACTGCTGCACTGTAGAAAAAGAAAACTCCATGTATTTTAAAATATCATCTTTAGCCTTCAAAGCTAAATCAATATTCATTATTTGATTTATGACTTTCTGTGAGCGCACAGCTTCCATATTATCTTTTACCTTCTGTCCGTTCTTCTGTACTCGTGTAGAAACAATATGTACATGATTATTTTCTGTATCAGAATGAAAATATATCATATAAGGATTATTTCCATAACCCATTTTATTTATGTATTGCAAAGCAACATTTTTCAAATCCTCTGCCGAATATTCACGCCCCTTACATGAAATCACTGCATGAAATTGTTTTGCCTTGACCGCTGGATTAGTCCTACAGACAGATTCCATATAAGCTATATAATCCGACTTCTTCAAATTATCTGGATTCATAGCAAAATTTTCTGCAACAAGAAGTTCACTCTTGCCTTCCTCATTCTTTCGCTCATTATAATCAATACCAGCGAAAGAAGTTGCCGCTTTTAAAACTACTACTACCATATTTATAATTTCACACCGCAAATATACAAACAAATATTCAATAAAAGAATATTCCAATATAATTTATTCATATAATAAATATATAAATATTATACATTCATATATTATTTATATATATAATATTTTCCCTAAAGTTTTTTGGTATCATAATAATGTTCTCTTATCGTCCATGTCGGGTAGAACCCGGAAAAGTACGGTATCAAATTCCTTCCCGGCTTCTCTCCAGTGCAGGCAGAAAAGGTATCAATCAGATGCAATCCTTTTGCCGATGGGCGGTAGTTCCTGAATGGTGTCGGTGTCTTTTCTTTTATGATGCAGCCGTTTTCCTGTAT
>NZ_QTNF01000055.1:25358-26080 GCF_003603455.1 Bacteroides sp. AM37-9
CTTTTATGATGCAGCCGTTTTCCTGTATTCAGGTATAGAGAGAAACGACACAAAGAACTTTAGGGAAAAGAAATAGTAATGCTGTCTTTATCACTAAATTTATATATATATCAATATTATATATACATATATTATTTGATTGACATCAACTTACGCCAAGTAACATTCAATTTATCTTGCATAATCACATACTCTGCCATTTTCTTTTCTACCTCATTAAGAACCTCTTGATTAACTTCTTCCTTATGAATATTTACATACCTAGCCAACTGATTTATATTATTTCCTATACGTTTCATTTCCAAACAAATTTCATCCATTGAACGAATAAATTCTTTAGGGTCAATAAGACCAACTCCTTTCCTAAAGACTCTCTGTCTAAAATAATCTGACATACATTTGCTAGATTTAGAAGCTTTAGTTAGTTCTTCATATTCTAAATTCGTTAAGCGAACTTTCACTATTCTATCTCTTTTATTTGCTTTCATACTATGATACTAAATAATATATGCCCCCAAGTTGCGAGGGGGCTAAACTCCTGATTTATCAGGCAAGATTTGGTTTTTGTGGACACAAAAACACATCTTGCTATTAATTTCTACAAACGCAAATATATAAATTACTAAACACCCTTCCAAACAAAAGGGAAAAGAATACAATTAGATAAGTTTTTTGGTATCATAATAATGTTCTCTTATCGTCCATGCCGGGCAGAACCCGGA
>NZ_QTNF01000056.1:0-24054 GCF_003603455.1 Bacteroides sp. AM37-9
TGCCCTGAAAGGGCTTAATTATATAGCGTAGGGCAACGCCCTACGAAAAAAACACACCAGCCACAAGCCCTGAAAGGGCGGAACTGTATACAATTATGCCCTTTCAGGGCGCAAATTCAGATTACCGTTTTTTCGTAGGGCGTTGCCCTACGCTATGTAATTAAGCCCTTTCAGGGCACTCCGCAAAATTATCATTTAGCTCATTTCTGCACGGAAAAGAATTAAAACCGTCAAGAAACGAACTACTTTTAACGTCAGTTCGATGCAATATCTATCTGTATGACTTAACGGTCAGATACATTCTCCAAAGTTTCGGAAGGTTTGCCGCCCAAGAGCTTTTCCAAGTCACGTAATTGACGTTGATAATCCTGCAACATCTGACTGACAAAACCATGATAGCAAGAAGCTGATATCAGGAAGTTCGACCATTTTGCCCATTCTTCAAAAATCTTTTGACACTCTGTGCGAGGTGAATTTTGTAAAGAAAAGAAATGCAGGCAAGCCTTTTGCATCTCCGGCATCCCATTTTCCCATGAACGGTCGAGGTTGGTTAACGCTTTAATAAAATGTTTGATTTTGTGGTGTAACGCTCCCAGACGTTGTGATTCCGAACGATCGACTGATACAGTAGGGCATAGTCGTCGTGATTGGGCTAAATAAAACTGTTTTAGGTTTTCTTTTTCTTCCAGATTAGGAAAATTAGCTTCTTGCCGATTGCTTCGAACGGTTTTTACAGGTGCATTGTTTTGTTCTTCATGCATGATACAACGGTTTTAAGATAGGCGGGAATAAAAAACGGTTCCGCCTTTCCCGTTGACTAACACTCCACAGAAGCTGGGGACGCATTAACGTTCCCCACGGGGGTACGAAACCGCGTATCTACGGCAGCAACAGGCATAAAAATGCCTGCTACTGGAGTTGAAGCAGGTTCACTGCTTCTGTGGGTATAAAATGTTAGTCGCTGCAAATGTACGATAATTTTCGGAAGTCGCAAATTAAACGGCGCAAGAATCTGTATGAAAATTATGTGATGTTAAAGCACTGTAGCCATTTCTGAAGCATGTATTAAAATTAAGTATAATGCATTTTTAATTTTGCAATGACAATGTATAAAGATAAACAGTACCTTTGCACAGTCTTTATATAAAAACACGTATTGTTATGGAACAACATCCGATAAAAATTAATAAAGTGCAGATACGCAATCTGCAAATAGAAGATTATGTACAGTTATCCCAATCGTTTACCCGTGTTTATTCTGACGGTAGCGATGTGTTTTGGACTCGTGAGCAGATACAGAAGTTGATTAAAATCTTTCCGGAGGGTCAGATTGTCACAGTCGTTGACGATAAAATAGTTGGTTGTGCTCTTTCTATTATTGTTGATTATGATAAAGTAAAGAACGACCATACGTATGCACAGGTTACGGGTAAGGAAACATTCAATACACATAATCCCAAAGGAAATATCCTGTATGGCATTGAAGTATTCATCCACCCGAGCTACCGAGGTTTGCGTCTCGCACGTCGTATGTATGAATATCGTAAGGAGCTTTGCGAAACATTGAATCTGAAAGCGATCATGTTTGGCGGACGTATCCCGAATTATCATAAATATGCTGACAAAATGCGTCCGAAAGAATATATCGAACGGGTACGTCAACGCGAGATTTATGATCCGGTACTTACTTTCCAGTTGTCGAATGACTTTCACGTTCGTAAGGTAATGACTAATTATTTGCCAAATGATGAAGAATCAAAACATTATGCTTGTTTGCTGCAGTGGGATAATATCTATTATCAGCCACCTACACAAGAATATATCAGTCCCAAAACTACGGTTCGCGTAGGATTGGTGCAATGGCAGATGCGTAGTTATAAAACGTTGGATGACCTGTTCGAACAAGTAGAATTCTTTGTGGATGCAGTCTCCGATTATAAAAGTGATTTTGTTCTTTTCCCGGAATATTTCAATGCTCCTTTGATGTCGAAGTATAACGATAAAGGAGAATCGCAGGCTATTCGCGGATTGGCGAAATATACGGATGAAATTCGGGAACGGTTTATGAATCTGGCTATTAGCTATAATATCAACATTATAACCGGAAGTATGCCATACGTAAAAGAGGACGGATTGCTTTATAATGTAGGTTTCCTTTGCCGACGGGATGGAACCTACGAAATGTACGAGAAATTACACGTCACTCCCGATGAAATAAAAAGTTGGGGACTTAATGGTGGTAAACTTCTGAATACTTTTGACACGGACTGTGCAAAGATTGGAGTTTTGATCTGCTATGATGTCGAGTTCCCCGAACTTTCCCGCCTGATGGCAGATCAGGGAATGCAGATATTATTTGTTCCTTTCCTGACAGATACCCAGAATGCCTATTCCCGTGTTCGTGTTTGTGCGCAGGCACGTGCCATCGAGAATGAATGTTTTGTAGTCATTGCCGGAAGTGTAGGAAATCTTCCCCGTGTGCACAATATGGATATTCAATATGCCCAATCGGGGGTATTTACCCCATGCGACTTTGCTTTTCCAACGGACGGAAAGAGGGCGGAGGCAACTCCTAACACCGAAATGATTTTGGTATCGGATGTTGATCTGGATTTGCTGAACGAACTGCATACTTATGGTAGTGTACGCAACTTGAAAGACCGCAGGAATGACCTGTATGAGGTGAGATACAAGAAATAAAAAGAGTGACGCTATGCTGTCCGGATAGCGTCACTATATGCCTTGGATAGCGTCACTATCCGGGGCATATAGTGACGCCCTTTTGATAGAATACTTTTCTATTTGGAAGACGTGCCACTCTCCAATATACTAACGATAGAAAATAGCGTAAAGCAAATAGCTCCGAGACCTACCAAAACACGTGCCGGAATGAAATAATCAGCATGTATAGTAGCAAGCTCGAATACAAAAGCCGCCAGGAACAGGCAAGCCAATGCCGTTAATACGGGAATCATAGGAATACGGTTGGCTAATTTGAATTCTTGCCTCCATATCTTAGCCAGCAGGATTACTTTGCTGGAAATACTGTAACATACTAATCCCAACCCGAGCATTATATATCCGGTGGTACCGTTTGCACTTCCGGAATCTGCCAAAATCACGAATAATCCCCATACAAAAGAGATAGATCCCATTAATAAAACCAGTTTCGGCCATTTATTCCGTTCTTTTTCTGAATAATCATTACGTATCTGGCGTGCTATGGTAGCTACCAGCGCAATCAAACTGGTACAAATACATGCCAGACCGACCATTACATGCCCCGCCACAAAATAAGCAGGATGAGAATGACTGTTGCCTAATAATACAAATGCCCATATCCATGCGATCAGCGAAACGATGATGGCAACAATGACCAATGCTCGTCTCTGATTAAGGGAAAAAGCTCCTTCCGGAACTTCATTACTTGTCGCTTTTGAATTTCCCGGAATTAAAGAGAATCGGGTAGAAGAGGTGGCGGCGGTAGCTACACAAGTGGTAATAAATCCAACGCCGGTGATAACGTGTCCTGCAACAAATGCAGAGGTGGAAGTGGCATTACTGAAAATGCAGATACCTCCAATAATAGTAATGATGGCTGCCAGATAGCCTATAACCGGCAAAATGTATTTGGCCGATTTATTATAAGTATGTATGATTTGCCGGATGATAGTGGCAGCCGTGCAAAACAGTGCAATGCATATCATACCGAGTGAAAACACAACAGGACCGGCCACAACACGACTCCCGTCATCTCCATAACCATAAATAAACGCTCCGTATCCGAAGCAAAAAATAGCCATCGCCAAAGGGATTGCTCTGAATAAAATGCTAATACCGTAATTCATAAGTTAAAGTGCTTTTAGGTTTCCCACTAAAACAAGGAGATACCTGTTTTGTTTAGGCTGTAGGCGGTTTATAATCGTTAACTTCACACGAATCCGATTAAAAGTCCTAGCTTTTTGCTCAACTAAACAAATGTTTTTGTAAATTTGCACCCTTAAAAATGGGGATACCCCTCAAATTGTAAATTGTAAATAGTAAAATCGTAGACAGCTATGGGTAAGAGATTTACTGAATATTCGCAGTTTGACCTTTCGCAGGTGAACAAAGATGTGCTGAAGAAATGGGACGAGAACCAGGTTTTCGCCAAGAGTATGACAGAACGTGATGGCTGTCCTTCGTTCGTGTTTTTCGAAGGACCTCCCTCGGCTAATGGTATGCCGGGTATTCACCATGTAATGGCTCGTACCATTAAGGACATTTTCTGTCGCTACAAAACGATGAAGGGTTATCAGGTGAAGCGTAAAGCCGGATGGGATACGCACGGACTGCCTGTGGAACTAAGTGTAGAAAAGGCATTAGGTATCACAAAAGAAGATATTGGTAAGAAAATCTCTGTTGCCGACTACAATGCGGCTTGTCGAAAAGACGTGATGAAATATACCAAGGAGTGGGAAGACCTGACTCATCGGATGGGATATTGGGTGGATATGAAACATCCTTATATCACGTATGATAATCGCTATATTGAGACATTATGGTGGCTATTGAAGCAACTGCATAAAAAAGGATTGTTGTATAAAGGATATACGATCCAGCCGTATTCACCGGCTGCAGGAACAGGATTGAGCTCACATGAGTTGAATCAACCAGGCTGTTATCGGGATGTAAAAGATACAACGGCCGTTGCCCAATTTAAAATGAAGAATCCTAAACCGGAAATGACGGAATGGGGAACTCCTTATTTTATCGCTTGGACAACTACTCCATGGACATTGCCCTCAAATACGGCTCTTTGTGTGGGACCCAAAATTGACTATGTGGCTGTACAGTCTTACAACGCTTATACCGGAGAACCTATCACGGTTGTTCTGGCAAAAGCTTTATTGAATGTACACTTCAATGCAAAAGCTGCTGATCTGAAATTGGAGGACTACAAAGCCGGAGATAAACTTGTACCGTTTAAAGTGATTGCCGAATATAAAGGTACTGATCTTGTCGGTATGGAATATGAGCAGTTGATTCCTTGGGTGAAACCGGTTGAGGTATCCGAAGATGGCAATTGGAAGCCTAGTGATAAGGCTTTCCGTGTGATACCGGGTGATTATGTTACTACAGAAGACGGTACAGGTATCGTTCACATTGCACCTACATTTGGTGCGGATGATGCGAATGTGGCACGTGCTGCAGGAATCCCGTCACTTTTCATGATTAATAAGAAAGGCGAAACTCGCCCGATGGTGGATCTGACTGGTAAATTCTATCTGTTGAATGAGCTGGATGAGAATTTCGTAAAAGAATGTGTTGATGTAGATAAATACAAAGAATATCAGGGTGCATGGGTGAAAAATGCTTATGATCCTCAATTTATGGTGGATGGCAAATACGATGAGAAAGCTGCGCAAGCAGCCGAATCTTTGGATATTGTCATTGCCATGATGATGAAAGCAGACAACAAGGCTTTCAAGATAGAAAAGCATGTCCACAATTATCCGCACTGCTGGCGTACAGACAAACCGGTGCTTTATTATCCATTGGATAGCTGGTTTATCCGTTCTACCGCTTGCAAGGAGCGAATGATGGAATTGAATAAAACCATCAACTGGAAACCGGAATCTACCGGAACCGGCCGTTTCGGCAAGTGGCTGGAAAATCTGAATGACTGGAACCTTAGCCGTTCTCGTTATTGGGGTACTCCATTGCCTATCTGGCGTACAGAAGATAATACGGATGAGATATGTATCGAATCTGTAGAAGAACTTTATAATGAAATCGAGAAATCGGTAGCTGCCGGATTTATGAAATCCAATCCATACAAGGATAAAAGTTTCGTGCCGGGTCAATATTCGGAAGAAAATTATGATAAGATTGATCTTCACCGTCCTTATGTAGACGACGTCATATTGGTATCGAAAGATGGCAAACCGATGAAGCGTGAATCAGACTTGATTGATGTATGGTTCGATTCGGGTGCTATGCCATACGCGCAGATCCATTATCCGTTCGAAAATAAAGAACTGTTGGATCACCGTCAGGTATATCCGGCTGACTTTATCGCAGAAGGAGTAGACCAGACTCGTGGTTGGTTCTTTACCTTGCATGCTATCGCTACCATGGTATTTGACAGCGTGTCCTACAAAGCTGTTATCTCTAACGGTTTGGTACTCGATAAGAACGGTAACAAGATGTCCAAGCGTTTGAATAACGCTGTCGATCCGTTTACTACGATTGAAAAGTATGGTTCCGACCCGTTGCGTTGGTACATGATTACCAATTCTTCTCCGTGGGATAATCTGAAATTTGACGTTGAAGGAGTGGAAGAGGTTCGCCGTAAATTCTTCGGTACCTTATATAATACGTATTCATTCTTTGCGCTTTATGCGAATGTAGACGGATTTGAGTATAAAGAAGCGGATGTACCGATGGCAGAACGTCCGGAGATCGACCGTTGGATCTTGTCTGTATTGAATACATTAATAAAGGAGGTAGATACATGCTATAATGAATATGAACCGACAAAGGCAGGACGTTTGATCTCTGATTTTGTGAATGATAATTTGTCCAACTGGTATGTTCGCCTGAATCGTAAACGTTTCTGGGGTGGTGAATTTACACAGGATAAATTGTCTGCTTATCAGACATTGTACACTTGTCTCGAAACAGTTGCCAAACTGATGGCTCCTGTATCTCCGTTCTATGCAGACCGGTTGTATACTGACTTGATTACAGCAACAGGACGCGACAATGTAGTTTCTGTCCATCTTGCCGAATTCCCGAAATATCAGGAAGAAATGATAGACAAGGAACTGGAAGCCCGCATGCAAATGGCACAGGATGTTACATCTATGGTGTTGGCATTGCGCCGCAAGGTGAATATCAAGGTACGCCAACCGCTGCAATGTATCATGGTTCCGGTGGTAGATGAAGAGCAGAAAGCTCATATCGAAGCTGTGAAGAACCTGATAATGAATGAAGTGAATGTAAAAGAAGTCAGATTCGTTGATGGTGCAGCCGGTGTATTGGTGAAAAAAGTGAAATGTGACTTTAAAAAGCTAGGCCCGAAATTTGGCAAGCAAATGAAAGCAGTAGCTGCTGCTGTTGCAGAAATGTCACAGGAAGCCATCGGTGAATTGGAGAAAAACGGAAAGTATACATTAAATCTGGATGGTGCGGAAGCTGTTATTGAAGCATCGGATGTCGAGATCTTTAGTGAAGATATTCCGGGATGGTTGGTTGCCAATGAAGGCAAACTGACAGTAGCGCTTGAAGTGACCATTACCGAAGAACTGCGTCGCGAGGGTATTGCCCGTGAACTGGTGAACCGTATTCAGAATATACGTAAGTCAAGCGGCTTCGAGATTACAGACAAAATAAAAATAACAATCTCGAAAAATACGCAAACAGATGATGCGGTAAATGAATATAATACTTATATTTGTAACCAGGTTTTAGGCACATCTCTTGAACTTGTAGATGAAGTGAAAGACGGAACAATGCTGGAGTTTGACGACTTCTCATTGTTTGTGAACGTGATAAAAGACTAATACTATATTGATTAACCTTTTAAAATTGTAAAGTTATGGCAGAAAAGACTAGATATTCGGATGCGGAACTCGAGGAATTCCGTGCCATTATTATGGAGAAACTGGAATTGGCACAACGTGACTATGAACAGTTGAAGAAAAGTTTGATGGGACTGGACGGTAATGATACCGACGATACATCTCCTACGTATAAAGTATTGGAAGAAGGAGCTAATACGCTCTCCAAGGAAGAAACGACCCGACTGGCACAACGTCAGCTGAAGTTTATCCAAGGATTACAAGCTGCTTTGGTACGTATTGAGAATAAAACGTACGGCATTTGCCGTGAAACCGGAAAGTTGATTCCGGCAGAACGTCTGCGTGCTGTTCCTCATGCTACATTAAGCATTGAAGCAAAGAACAGTGGTAAAAAATAACAGATAGCAAGTAGGCTACAGGTAACGAGCTACAAGTAGCTGCGCAAAGTTTACGCACGGCACTTGTAGCTCGTTATGTTTAACTTATAATAAACACATGAAGAAACTATTCACGAAGGGGAGAATTGCCCTTCTCGTTATCTTTTCCGTATTGATTATTGACCAGATCATCAAGGTCTGGATTAAAACTCACATGTACTGGCATGAAAGTATACGTGTGACCGATTGGTTTTATATCTATTTTACCGAAAACAACGGGATGGCTTTCGGTATGGAAATCTTCGGCAAGTTATTCCTGACAACATTCCGCATTGTTGCGGTAGCATTGATAGGGTGGTATCTCTATAAAATCATCAAGAAAGGGTTTAAAACAGGTTATATCGTCTGTGTGGCTCTTATTCTGACCGGTGCTTTGGGGAACATCATAGATAGCGTATTCTATGGAGTTATTTTCAATGAAAGCACTCATTCGCAGATTGCCAGTTTCATGCCCGAAGGTGGTGGATATTCTACCTGGTTTTACGGAAAAGTGGTGGATATGTTTTACTTTCCGATTATAGATACAAACTGGCCTACATGGATGCCGTTTGTGGGTGGAGAGCATTTTATATTCTTTAGTCCGATCTTTAATTTTGCGGATGCCGCTATCAGTTGCGGTATCATTGCCTTGTTACTCTTTTATAGTAAATATTTGAATGAGTCTTATCATTCGCTGGATAAAGATAAAAAGGAAGCTACGGATCATGAAAAATAAATTTCGGTTTCATCTGTGTCTCATCTGCATGTTCGTGTTTGCGGTAGCCGGGTGTAAAGTGAAAAGACCCAGTGATGTAATCTCGGAATCGAAGATGGAGAATTTGCTGTATGATTATCATGTGGCAAAGTCTATGGGAGATAATTTGCCTTATAGTGAGAACTATAAGAAAGCATTGTATATCGACGCCGTTTTCAAGAAATACGGGACTACACAAGCTGCATTTGACTCATCCATGGTTTGGTATACCCGTAACACAGAGATTTTATCGAAAATTTATGATAAGGTGAAAAAACGCTTGAAAGACGAACAGGAACTTGTTGGTGATCTGATAGCCAAGCGTGATAAGAAACCGAAAATGACCAAGCAAGGTGATAGCATCGATGTCTGGCCGTGGCAGCGTATGGTACGTCTGACCGGTGAAATGATGGATAATCAATATGTATTTACTTTGCCGACCGACTCTAACTACAAAGACCGGGATACACTGGTATGGGAAGTGCGGTATCGTTTCCTGGAGCCGATGCTTGCCGACTCTTTAAGAGGTGTCACTATGGCTATGCAGGTGATTTACGAAAAAGATACGATCAATCATTGGAAAACGGTGACTGAACCGGGTGTGCAACAAATTCGTTTGTTTGCAGACACATTAGGTTCGATGAAAGAAATAAAAGGTTTCATTTATTATCCGATGGATAGCCGGGAAAAAGGCGGGGCAGTATTGGCCGACCGCTTCATGATGACTCGTTATCATTGTACGGATACGCTCGCATTTGCCGTACGCGATTCTTTGAATAAGATAGAAGCATTGAAAGCGGATTCTTTGAAGAAGATAGCTACTAAAGAAAATGCCGACTCTTTACATAAGGTCATAGACAATAATAAAGATGACATTCAGCGTCTGACACCGGAAGAGATGAACCGTCGTCGTACGGGAACTCATCGTGAGAAGAAGCCGGAGCAGATTCAGGTGGAACAGCATATCCAAAAGGAACGGATAGAGCAAAGAAAAGAACGCCAGATGAATCAACGCAGGAAGCAGCAACAAAGACGTTCAAACAACTGATTGTAATGAAACGTTTTGCTTCTCATTATTTGCTGATACCTGCCGTCGGATATATGAAGCAGCAGGTAGTGGAGATCACTGACGAAGGAGTTGTCCGAGGTGTGTTCTCATTGACCGAAGAGATTGAGTCAGTTGAATGGATGCCGGGAGTGATTGTGCTGCTTTTTGAAAGTCAGATGGAAGAAATAAAAAACACTGGGATGATTTTAAAAAATATCCCAGTGTTTCAAATCAATCTTCCCAGTGTTTCGAATCAATCTTCCCAATGTTTTAATGAGTATCTGCAGGAAGCAGAAAAGAAGGGGGAAGCTTTATTTCCTTATTTGTTTTATCCTTTTGATTTTACTTCCATGCAGCCTGTCGACGGAACTCGGCACAGATTACTGCGGTAGCAATGGCTACATTCAGAGACTCGGATGTCTCTTGGCCTGCCGGGTAATTGGGGATATATAATTTTCGGTTGATTAATGTGGCTACCTCTTTCCCTATGCCATTCCCTTCATTTCCCATTACGATCAAGCCATTGGCCGACAATGGTTGTTCATACATATTTTTTCCATCCAGGAACGTACCGAACACAGGAGTATCTCCGAGCGACCGGATAAAATCGGGGAGGGAAGTATAATGTACTTTCACCCGGGCAATTCCACCCATAGTGGCTTGTATGGTCTTAGGGTTATATACGTCTACCGTATTTTGCGAGCAGATAATATGTTCGATGCCAAACCAGTCGGCCAGACGGATAATGGTACCCAGATTTCCGGGATCTTGTACATCGTCCAATGCAAGGCAAAGTGATTGGCGGACTGCTTCCGGATCCAAAGTATATTGTGGTTGTTCGAAAATGGCAAGTACCTGTTGGGGAGTTTTCAATAAACTGGCCCGTGAAAGATCTTCCTGTGAAACTTCTACCAGTTCACTTGCGTCAATACCCGGATGCTCCTGAAACCAGGAGGGAGTGGCAGCTAAAAAACGACAGGGAAAATGTCCGAGTAAATCGCCTACCAATTTAGGACCTTCAGCCAGAAATACCCGCTCTTCTTTACGTATTTTCTTCAGTTCCAGCGAGTGGATAAACTTTATTTTGTTTTTACTTAATGATGCCATAGATTTGATATTCTTTTGCAAAGCTATAAAGATATTTCCAATCTATCCTTACTTTCCTCTCTTTTTCTTAAATTATTTTCCCCGTCAGAAAATATAATTTATCTTTGTAAGCGCATTTTTCATGCTATCGATGTAAAACCGTATGAGGAGAAATTTTCTTTATTTGCTTGCTTCTGCTGCTGTCTTGTCACTTGCTTCGTGTACTACCACTAAGTTTGTGCCGGATGGATCTTATTTGCTGGATGAAGTCAAAATTCGTACGGACCAAAAAAATATACGGCCTTCTTCCTTGCGCATGTATGTTCGCCAAAATCCTAATGCCAAGTGGTTCAGTCTGATAAAGACCCAACTTTATGTATATAATCTGTCGGGGCGTGATTCGACCAAATGGGGGAATAAGTTCTTGAGAAGAATTGGAGATGCTCCCGTAATATATAGCGAGGACGAAGCGCAACGTTCTGAAGAAGAGATCACTAAGGCTGTGCATAATATGGGATATATGGCGGCAACAGTGAAACGTTCGACCAAAGTAAAAAAGAAAAAGATTAAAGTCTATTATGACGTAACGGCAGGCAAGCCATACGTTGTTCAATCTATCAAATATGATATTTATGATCCTAAAATAGCTGCGCTTCTCAAACAGGATTCTGCCAGAAGTTTGCTGAAGGAAGGAATGTATTTTGATGTGAATGTATTGGATGCGGACAGGCAACGTATCACAAATAAGTTACTTCGGAATGGTTACTATAAGTTTAATAAGGATTATATCGGATATACTGCTGACACTGTTCGTAATACTTATAATGTAGATCTGACTCAACATTTGCAGATGTATAAAGCTCATGCGAATGATTCGGCAAGAGCACATCGGCAATATTGGATCAATAAGATTAATTTTATTACGGATTATGATGTTTTGCAGTCCTCGGCAATGAGCAGTGTGGACATCAATGATTCGGTTCATTATAAGGGATATCCGATTTACTATAAGGATAAACTCTATTTGCGTCCTAAAGTTCTTACGGATAACCTTCGGTTTGCTTCCGGCGACTTGTATAATGAGCGCGATGTGCAGCAGACCTATTCCAGTTTTGGACGTTTATCGGCATTGAAATATACGAATATCCGTTTTATTGAGACTCAAATAGGAGATTCAACGATGCTCGATTGCTATGTGATGCTGACCAAGAGCAAACATAAATCAGTGGCTTTCGAGGTAGAGGGAACTAATTCTGCCGGTGACTTGGGAGCGGCAGCTTCCGTCTCTTTCCAAAACAGGAACCTTTTTCGCGGATCGGAAACTTTTATGATAAAATTCCGTGGAGCGTATGAAGTCATTTCCGGACTTCAGGCAGGTTATTCGAATAATAACTATACAGAGTACGGGGTGGAAACGAGTATCAACTTCCCTAATTTCCTGTTCCCTTTCATTTCCTCTGATTTTAAACGGAAAATCAGGGCGACAACAGAGTTTGGTTTGCAATATAATTATCAGTTGCGCCCGGAATTCCTGCGTACGATGGCTTCTGCCAACTGGAGCTACAAGTGGACGCAACGTCAGAAGATACAACACCGTATTGATTTGATTAATATTGCTTTTCTATATTTGCCTCGTATCTCTGACAGGTTTAAAGAAGACTATATTAATAAAGGACAGAACCATATTTTCCAGTATAATTATCAGAATCGATTGATTGTAAATATGGGATATAGCTATAATTATAATAGCGTGGGAGGATCTATTATCAACAATACGATTGCTTCTAATTCATACTCCATCCGTTTTAATTTCGAGTCGGCGGGAAATATAATGTATGCCCTGTCTAAGGCTACCAATATTCGGAAGAATAGTAATGGTGAATACGCTATTTTGGGAATTCCTTATGCTCAATATCTGAAAGGAGAGTTTGATTTTGCCAAAAATATCAGAATCGACCATCGTAACTCTTTTGCGTTTCATGCCGGTGTAGGAATAGCTGTACCTTATGGAAATGCAAAAACGATTCCGTTTGAGAAACAATACTTCTCCGGTGGAGCCAATAGTGTTCGCGGATGGGCTGTTCGCGATTTGGGACCGGGTTCTTTTGCCGGAAATGGAAATTTGCTCGATCAATCGGGAGATATTAAGCTGGATGCCAGCATTGAATACCGAAGCAAATTATTCTGGAAATTTCAGGGAGCGGCATTTATTGATGCGGGTAATATCTGGACCATCCGGAGTTATGCCAACCAACCGGGAGGAGTTTTCAAGTTTGACAAGTTTTATAAGCAAATAGCCGTGGCCTATGGACTAGGGCTTCGCCTGGATTTAGATTTCTTTATCCTTCGTTTTGATGGAGGTATGAAAGCTGTCAATCCCGCCTATGAAACGAAGAAAGAACATTTCCCGATTATTCATCCTAAATTTAGTCGTGACTTTGCTTTCCATTTTGCTGTGGGATATCCTTTCTAACCAGCCATTTATTATTTTCTCTTACAAATTGGAGGGTATCTTGCAGAGAGCTCATATATTCTATTTTTCCTTCAACAGGATTAATGACGAATGTATTTTTTATTTGGCAAACAACCGTTGCTTCCTCTGAATTAGCATCTATCTCACTGGATATAACAGAAACTTTTGCAGCACCTCGTGTCTTGAGCTGATCCAGATGAGTTTGCCGTACATTAGACGCTAAAAAGCTAAGATAGGACAGGGAAGAAGGTGTACTCCATGCTTGGGCGGCCGGGTAATTGAAATTATAGAAGGCTTCGCAGAAATCTATAGCTGTTTGTTCTATTTGAGTTTGAGGAGTTTGTTGTTGACAGGACAGACAAGTGAATATTAGGACAGAATAGATAAGTGTATATAGTTTATTCATAGTATAAAAAGATGCTGGATGGAAGATGGGATTGAAAAAGGAGATGAAACTACTTATTGAAGTTTCATCTCCTTCGTATTTTTTTTAATTTTTAGCGGGCGGCAAACATAAGATTGCTCATTGTAGCTTGGCGTGCTGCCAGCATGCCTTGAGCATCTAACGTTACATTCATCTTTTCGCCATTCGGTAAGAACAAATCAGCAGTGCCGTCATTGTTCATTTTTACTAATTCAGCGCTTTCACCGTTTGCAACGACGTTCCATGTGTTAGCTTCTTTGTTGTAGATCAAATCCATTGAAGCAGTTTCGCCTTCTTTAGTAATAGAATATCCATTCTCAAGAGTTTTCACCATGTAGTTGCCGTTCTCTCCTTTTACTTTCTTTACGTCACCTACATTAGCCATCGGATTGGAACCACTCCAGAATTCGATAGAATTGATAACTAAAGCATCAGCCAGGTAAGCTACGCCATAAACCGGAACAATGTTGAAAGCAAGGAATACGAGTTCGTTTACAAACTTGTTTCCAACTGATTGATTCCAAGAAGACAGGCGGTTGAATAAACTGAATGATCCTACACAAGAACTGAATAATAAGCTACCGCTAAGCACTACTGCGACTAAAGTCAGTTTCCCTCTTTTCATGTTAAAACATTTTTGATTAATAAAAAATATTGATAATTTCTCTCATACAAGTATGCAAATATAATATTTTTTAATTAATCAGGGGGATTATTTCTAATTTTTGTATGCTCTTGATTTTCGTCTTGACAATTCGTTTCCTATGATATGGTCTATTGAAAATTTACCCGGACCGGCAATATACATCAATATGAATACCACTAAATAAATGAAAGCTAGCTCTTTAACAGCAAATACATCATTTGCGTGAACTACAAAGAAAGCTACTATCATCGTGAAAATCATCGGGATCATGGCTAAGCGATATAAGAAGCCTACAATAAATGCCATTGAACATACAAGTTCACCAAAAATAGCTAATCCGAGAGACAGGGGACTTCCTATTCCAAGCGGATCAGGAAATACAGTTGACAACTCTTGGAAACTACTCCATTTTTGGATACCATGGTTCATTAATAATATGCCGAAGATGATCCGGACAGCCAATAGCAACAAAGACACTTTTGTTGTATTCGATTTTGTGGGGAATAAGAAATCATGAATCATAAGTCGTTCTATTTTTAAGTTTATCTTTATTTATATAAACATAAAAAATATTGAAATTGTTCTTTGCTGATAGCACAACTTGTAGAATCTCTGCCAGTTCTTCGGTTATTCCTTGTTTATGAATAAATAAACTTTGTATCTTTGTAGAAAATTCTAAAGATATGGCGCAACATACTTATGACAATGAAGCTGTTCAGGAGTTATTGAACTGGGCAAAAAAGATGATCGAAACAAAGAATTATCCAACTGAAAGATATCAGGTCAATCAATGTACTACAATTATTGATGGTAAATCGTATTTGGAATCGTTGATTGCTATGATTTCCAAAAACTGGGAAAATCCGACTTTTTATCCTACTATTGAGCAATTATGGGAGTTCAGGGAAAAGTGGGAAAACAAAGAATCGTAGTGAATGGCCGTTCCATGTTGGGAGATAAGTTATTTCATCATATAGAAATGCACTCTTAATCATGTCGGATAAGAGTGCATCATCTATTTTTTGTATATCTGTCAGCTGCTATTTATCTATTTATTAGAAAGGCAGCCATCTTTTTTTCTTTTTTGATGGCGTTTTTTCCTCTTCTCCGTTTTGGCCATAGACATCTGCAAACGTCTTTTTCTCTTTAATCATTGCATAAATGACTCCCCAATCCGGCAAACCGCCTAAGTTCCGGTCGTCAATGAACATATCAGCTTTCAACTTTCGTGAAAATCCCTGATGGCCTTTTTGCTCTTCAGGATAATCCTTATTAACGGCATAAAATTCTAAACCTCTGGCTTTGCACCATTCGACAGCTTCGTCCAAAAGTGCCCCTTCACGCACACTCCATAGTATTAAACGATGCTTTTCTTGTTGCAATAACTTCAATGTGTCAACAGCGAATGGAATTTCTTCACCAATGCGTGGATAACGATGCTCTACAATCGTTCCGTCAAAATCAACAGCTATAATCATAGTTTTTAATTACCTAATTTTGAACAAAGATACGGACAGTAAGCCAAAAAAACGTATCTTTGTCTCAAATTAACATTTTAATAAATTAATAAATACATGAACAATTCCCCTCAGCGTGCTGCTAAAGGCTTTACGAGAGCATTTTGGGTCAGCAACACAGTCGAACTGTTTGAGCGTATGGCATATTATGCCGTTTTCATCGTTCTCACTATTTATCTATCTTCCATTTTAGGTTTTAATGATTTTGAAGCAAGTATGATTTCCGGGCTTTTTTCCGGCGGGTTATATCTGCTTCCTATTTTTTCCGGTGCTTATGCTGATAAGATCGGTTTCCGGAAGTCAATGATTATAGCATTTTCCTTATTATCCATTGGATATTTAGGATTGGGAGTATTTCCTACTTTGCTGGAAGCTGCCGGCCTGGTTAGTTACGGCGTCACTACTCAATTTAATGGTTTGCCCGATAGCTATACCCGGTGGATCATTGTGCCGGTCTTGTTTGTACTTATGGTGGGAGGATCATTTATTAAGTCCATCATTTCTGCATCTGTGGCCAAAGAAACAACGGAGGCAACGCGTGCGCGTGGTTATTCCATCTTTTATATGATGGTAAATGTAGGTGCTTTTACCGGTAAAACAATTATCGATCCTTTGCGTAATGTTATTGGTGAGCAGGCGTATATCTATATTAATTATTTCTCCGGTGCGATGACAATTATTGCTTTGCTTGCTGTTATTCTCCTTTATAAATCAACGCACACGGCTGGTGAAGGAAAAAGTCTCCGTGAGATTGGGCAAGGATTTATGCGAATCATCACCAACTGGCGTTTATTGATTCTTATTCTGATTGTTACAGGGTTCTGGATGGTGCAACAGCAACTTTACGCCACTATGCCTAAATATGTGATCCGATTGGCCGGCGAGACGGCGAAACCGGGCTGGATTGCTAATGTGAATCCTTTTGTGGTGGTTTGTTGCGTTAGCTTTATCACACGTTTGATGGCAAAACGCAGTGCGATTACTTCGATGAATGTGGGAATGTTTTTGATTCCTTTTTCGGCGTTGCTGATGGCATGTGGAAACTTGCTGGGAAATGATCTTATTACAGGCATGAGCAATATTACCCTGATGATGATTGCAGGTATAGTGGTACAAGCACTTGCCGAATGTTTTATTTCGCCGCGTTATCTGGAGTATTTCTCTTTGCAGGCTCCTAAAGGCGAAGAAGGAATGTATTTAGGATTCAGTCATTTACATTCCTTTCTTTCTTCCATCTTTGGTTTTGGTCTGGCGGGAATTTTGCTTACCAAATACTGTCCGGATCCTGCTTTGTTCGAGACACGGGCGGCATGGGAGGCAGCTAGCGCAAATGCCCATTATATATGGTATTACTTTGCTGCTATTGGTCTGATTGCCGCTGTAGCGCTACTATTATTTGCGAAAATCACCGAATCCATCGACAAAAAGAAGGAATCTTCTCGGTAATTCTATTCTTTTTTATGTATATTTGCCGTCACTTTGCTGTAAAAGTTGACGGCATTTTGCATTTTAATAAAGAGGATAAAACATGAAAGTAAAATTTATAAGCCTGGCGAGTGGCAGTAGTGGGAACTGTTATTATCTGGGCACTGAAACCTATGGAATACTGATAGATGCCGGAATCGGCATACGTACTATCAAAAAAACACTGAAAGATTATAATATCTTGATGGATAGTATTCGTGCGGTATTTATAACGCACGATCATGCTGACCATATCAAAGCTGTGGGTAATCTGGGAGAAAAAATGAATATTCCTGTTTATACAACCGCACGTATTCATGCTGGAATTAATCGTAGCTATTGTATGACGGAGAAATTGAGTTCGTCAGTTCGTTACCTGGAAAAGCAAGAGCCGATGACTTTGGAGGATTTCCATATCGAATCTTTTGAAGTGCCGCATGATGGAACGGACAATGTGGGGTACTGCATTGAAATCGACGGTAAAGTCTTTTCTTTCTTAACGGACCTTGGAGAAATTACTCCTACAGCTGCCCATTATATCAGTAAGGCCCATTATCTGATACTTGAAGCTAACTATGATGAGGAAATGCTCAAAATGGGGCCTTATCCTCAATATTTGAAGGAGCGGATTGCAAGTAAGACCGGACACATGAGTAACTCTGATACTGCGGAGTTTTTAGCGGAAAATATCACTGAACATTTGCGCTATATCTGGTTGTGTCATTTGAGTAAAGACAATAATCATCCGGAGCTAGCTTATAAAACGGTGGAATGGAAATTAAAGAACAAAGGTATTCTTGTAGGCAAAGATGTGCAACTACTTGCTTTAAAGCGAAATACGCCTTCCGAGCTTTATGTGTTCGAATAAAGACGAAAAAAAGATAGTAAAAAAGCTGCATGATTGTTTGGTCAAATAAAATAAAAGACCTACTTTTGCAACCGCAAACGAGGAATTAAGCACTCTTAGCTCAGTTGGTAGAGCAACTGACTCTTAATCAGTGGGTCCAGGGTTCGAATCCCTGAGGGTGTACAAATTCAAGGTTGCAATAAAAATAATATGTTGCACTCTTAGCTCAGCTGGTAGAGCAATTGACTCTTAATCAATGGGTCCAGGGTTCGAGTCCCTGAGGGTGTACTAGGAAAAAGGAGGTTTTTACCTCCTTATTTTGTTGGTTTACAGCAGATTAATTGAATAGATGTTATATGAATTGACATCTAAAGGAGTATCAAAAGATAGTATTAATTACGTCAAACTATGACAAGGTATAGTAAATAGTGACATATTTGTGATACCAATGCGATACTAGGGGGTGATACCGGTGTGATACCAATGTGATACCCGGTGTGAT
Organism: Bacteroides sp. AM37-9; assembly: GCF_003603455.1. NCBI lineage: Bacteria > Pseudomonadati > Bacteroidota > Bacteroidia > Bacteroidales > Bacteroidaceae > Bacteroides > Bacteroides sp. AM37-9. The sequence goes on from NZ_QTNF01000056.1 coordinate 18,743, forward strand.
ACCAGACGTAAATCTTCCCAATTTCTCCTTATCTACATTTATCAATCATACTTAAAGTAAAAGTATGAATAATGTATCTGTACGGCTCGTCTTTGATAGAAAGCACGTAGCCACCAAAAAACGTCAATCCTCCGTACAAATGGAGGTTACTTATCAGCGGAAACGCAAGTATGTCGGAACGGGCATAAAACTCTATTCCGACCAGTGGGGCAAAGACCTGAAAGTTAAAAATCATCCCCAGTCATTAGTGTTCAACCAAAAGTTGAATGATATGGTGTCTGGGATATATGATTTTGTCTATCAGCTCTCTTCTCAAAACATTCCCTTCACCTTTGAAAGATTGGAACGGTATTTGAACAATTCGGAATCCGGAACCACAAATTCATTTCTGTCCTTTATGGAGAAACGGATATACGAACGACAGGTTACTGATTCAACGAAGCAAAGGCAGAAGTGCGTACTAAAAGCACTGAAAGAATTTGGCAGGATTAAAGATTTTACTGATATTTGTGACGAAAATATCAGAGCATACGATGAATTCGCCAAAAAACGATGCAAATGCCAGTCTTCGGTGTATAATTATCACAAGATACTGAAAGTATTTGTAAGAGAAGCGTACGCGGCTCATTTGATTTCAGAGAATCCATATCAGAATTTCAAATTAGATCGCGGTAAACGTGTAGCAAGAAGGTTTTTGACGAAAGAAGAACTGGTTAAACTCGAAACTAAACAGATTGATGATATGTGTCTGAATCGTGTGAGAGATCTTTTCCTGTTTTGTTGCTATACTGGTTTGGCGTATGCGGATTTGGCAATTTTCAACTTCAAAGATGCTATAATGACAGACGGAATGTATAGAATACGAGATGAGAGAATAAAAACCGGAACTCCTTATAATATATCACTCATGGATAAAGTCATGAATATATTAAAGAAGTATGAGTTTAAGTTGCCTGTTATATCTAACCAGAAGTACAATTCATATTTAAAAATTCTGGGGGCGTTCTGTGAAATAAAGAAGAAGCTGACGAGTCACGTTGCAAGACATTACCCAAATTCTTTCCCATTGAAAACAAACGACTTACAAAGAATTGTTTCTTGATAGGTAACGATTTGGAAACGAGCGAAGTTCCGTATCTTACCTTGTTTTGCATTAAATCAAAAGAACGCTGGCTTCAAATGCAAAGGTAGCATTATTTTTTTGAAATACAAACTGTTATAGAGGATGAAATTCCTGTTTACGAAAGGATTCTTTCTTTTATTAGACTAAACCGTACAAGGGCACTTATATATGTTTAGCAGTTCATATATTGAAACCGATGGGCACAGAACTTGAATAGCACATTCCTTGCAACAACATCTTTTATTTCTTGCAAGATACCAAAGACAGCCCTGTGAACCAACCCACTTGTTTATAATGTAAGGTAAATCCATATCTCGCAAAGATTCTATTCTTTCATTTAAGCAACAAACTTCACCATTAAAATTGATAGTTAAATGGCCGAAACAAGAGGGATTTATATACTCTTTTACATAACATTCTTTTAGTGTATGGCATGATTGAAGAATTTCATCTTTAGTCATAATCATTTGTGACTGTAAAGTAATTGTCTTTGTATCCAAAAAGACCGGGCAGAGAATTACATCCTTTCCTATCTTTGATATTTTGTCCACATCAGAAATCGATGTTATTATATATTTATATAGCAATCTTTCTTCGTTAAAGTTTAGCATATGAAACGGCGTGTGAGAGTCTACCAACAACTCAATTACCAGCGAATCAAATTTACGTAGGATTTCTTTAATATAAGAAAAAGGATATGCTAAATAATGAATTCGGTAGATAACCTGTATATTTCGATCTCTTGCATATTCAAGAAACTTCTCTAACTTACCATATGATAATTCTCCTGACAATATGATTTTCTCCAAACAAAAAGAACGAAGTTGCAGGGAAATCTTTTCCATGTCAATTTCTACACAATTAGTATCTGGGTATTCTAATTGTTGGTATGAGAACGCATTAAGATATGTGAATATTGTATTGTTCAGTAATAATGTAAGGGATGTCAGCATCATATTTGTGTATGACGTGAGATTATAGCCTAAAGCCTTCTTTTCCTTCTGTAGTGAAGTTGCAATCCTTAATTTTCTTTCTGGGATGTATGGCATAAACCCATCATACTGGATGTAATATCCAAAGTGGTTAGTAGCTATCTTTTGCAGCAAGAACTTGGTGTCGCAGTTCTCCTCGATATAGCCAAATCGGTTTAATCTGTCTATATTATGGTTAGCCAATACAACGTCTTTCAGATATACACCTTTGAACGTTATAGTGTCATATATGAGCAGTTCGGTTGATGTCGCTTTGATATAGCAATGTGGGAAAAATATATACAGTCTATTCATTTTATAATAATATTATTTTCAAGAATTTCTATTATATTCGGGTGTGACTCTATGTATGATACAGCCTCTGACAATAGCTTTGCAAACTTATTCTTAGATGTAAATTCTTCGCACTTACCATTGCTATAACAAAAAGAACATTTTGTACAACAAAACTGCATATAGCATTTCTTGCACAAGAATGAAAATTCTGTAATCCTTTTCATGAATCTACTTGCAATATCATTGCAATCAATACGGACACATCCATTGTTGTCTATAAATCCTAATGGTGAATCCCTGTTTACTTTCTCACATGGATGTATTTTCCCATCGTAACTTACGAACATTCGTTTTGAGAAAGGAATACAGGTACCTGTTGGCAGTATCTTGTTGTCTGTATTGTCATCTATGAGTAAGTCTGTCTCTTTATTAAATGAATTATTCAATAGTCTTGTACTAAATAGCAATATTCTATTAAAAAGAGGATTTTGAGTGATTAAGCCATGCTCCAACGCAATATCTTCAGGAATTTCAAAAGTTTTGAGCATAGACAATATCCTATCTCCATTTTTTGTGTCCTTTGTAGGAGTATGAACTGGGCTAAAATTTGGTGTCGTATTTAATTGAGATTTAAACCATTCAACTATATTCCTAACGTCACTTATATTGGAAAAAACGGCATTATATCGAAATGTTGCAAACCATTTTGGGAACATACTTTCAACATCCATTAAGTTCTTCATTACGATGTCGAACGATGGGGAGCCATTAGGGGTTTTTCGATAAGAGTCATGTTCTTTGTTTCCGTCAAGGCTAATCAACATTTTGAAATTATGATGTGACAAAAAGTCGGCATGCTTTGATAAAAGCATTGCATTTGTCGTCATCGTAAAAAATAGTGAACGATTTCGAAATTCAACACATTTGGCATATTCAACAATTTGACGAATGACATCAAAGTTTACCAATGGCTCACCTCCGTAAAAGCTGATGGCAAAAGGCTCTTTAGGCGCATCCGATTTTGCTTCGCGCTGAAAAAGAACGACCAAATAGTCAATGATGCTTTTTGCTGTTTCAAATTTCAGATTCCCCAAAACGCCCCTTCTGCTGTCAAATGTATCATAACCTTCGCTATAACAGCAATACTCGCATCTGAGGTTACAGAGTGTCGTCGTTTCGAATATGATTTGGGACAAATTTATCAATGCATTTTGTATTGCATTGCCTGTTATGCATGCATCTAACGATGAGGTAAAATCATCGATGTAACCATATTCCCTTAATTGTCGAAGGGTCTCGGTCTCTTTATTTTTACCATTTGATATGATATCGTACAGGTCTTTGGGCAAAGGCAATATCGTCTTCGTTGATGGACTATACAGATAATAATTGCTATGTTGGGTTTGAAAAGCAATGGACTCCATAAATTTAAAATAAGGAAAGCCAAAGTAATAAAACAATGGCTCTCCTTCAATTAGTGATTTTAATCAATGTTCCAACTTCCTGCAGAGGCAACGTCATCACACATTGTGATTTCGCCTTCTCTAATGAAGCACTCACAAGGACAATAGCAATTACTAATGCGAACAACATTGCCTTTTTGTCCTGCAATTCTCAATTTGTTTTTGAGTTGTTTGTTCTGTTCTTCTATAACAGACAATTTTAATACTCCCATAAGTTTTTCTTTTTAAACCCCATTTCATTGTTCACAAGTCAATCGCAGGGGTATTGCGCTTCGACCTGTTTGTGTATTGTTGTTAGATATTCATCCATAGGAATGTAAATATTCTTATCGCCATAAAGAGCATCGGTAAAAGTTTTTGGGAAAGCTGCGTATCCGATAAAGGCTCCTCTTAGCATGTACCCGTACTCTTTATTTTCCACACCTTTATTTTGAACATATCGTTCTATTTGGTCAAAGCCAAAAGGCTTAATAAAGAACGCCATCAAGGACTTCAGTACAACCAGATTATTTGGTATGCTGAATGAAGAACATTGATTATGCTTGTATGCCCAAAACTCTCGAAGACTACGAAGTATTAGCTTGCCATTTTCTGTATTCGCATATTCTCGGCACTTGTATTTATTGGCTGATTCTACTATGAGGTTCAGAACCACATCGTCAGACAACACTCTTTTCTCACTTTTTAGAGCTTCATTAATAATAATGTCAAGAAACGCTTTCTCTTCAACAGAAGCGTTTACATCAATACTCACAGCAGAGTTTCTTAACGATAGGCATGAATAATTAACTTGACCATTATTTTTGCTTGATGTTTTTGCTTTACTGATAAGTTCATTCATAATTTCACTGACACGAACAAACAATGCTCCCAAAGTCGTGTCATACACAGAAGCTCCTGTATCAATGTTAGTTATCTGCTGTTTTATATTACATATGTCTTGTTTAATGGATTTGTACTCGTCATTATCTTCTTCGTATTTTTTGATTTTGTTTTTGAGATATTGTTTGCGTTCATATTCCAAAGTCCCCTTTTTGAAATATTCACGTGTTTTACCCATCTTGATGCCATTGTTGAGTTCTTGATTCTTTATAGAGTTTAATTCTTCAACCAAATCAGAAATGCCATCACGATATTCTATGTTGTAAAGCTTATTTTCTAATTCTTCTTTTTGAGCCATTAAATTCTCTATTCTGTCAGTACCGCTTACTTGCTTGTTTTCTGAGAGTTCATCCGCACGCGCCTTAGACAATTTTATGATTTCTGAGAACAATTGAATAAGAATGTCGAACAAATTCGTTTTTGTCTTAATGATTCCGTTATATGCAGCCTTGGCTTTTTTTATAAGTGACATATATTCACCTGCATTCGAAACTGCACTTTCAGAAACCATTACTTGCGTATTTAATGGCACAGTTGCATAAGTCCGTGGCAATATAATCATGTTATCCAAAGATT
>NZ_QTNF01000057.1:0-23730 GCF_003603455.1 Bacteroides sp. AM37-9
CTTGACTTTCTTATTTACCGGGCGTAAAAAATCTGTTTTTTTATATACCTTTGTATAGTATTCGCACTAAAACAAAGTACATCATGGAAAATGAAAAGAAATTAACCCGTTCTTCCAACCGAATGATCGCAGGTGTATGCGCCGGAATAGCCGAATATTTCGGATGGGATCCTACCTTATTAAGAATAGTGTATATATTAGCTACATTCTTCACTGCTTTCGCCGGAGTAATCATATATATAATCCTGTGGATTGTCATGCCGGGAAAAAGACCTTCAGACGGATACGAAGACCGTATGAATCAACGTTTACATTAAGATAAAAAATCAAAAGTATAGACCATATTTTCATACCGGTATCCGATATAGATAAAAGCCTTCGTTCCTGGAAGATGATAATCCGAGAGAAATAAGTACATTAGTATAGCTCCAGTCCGAACTCATCTTTCAGCTGCATCAACGCCTGATTCTTTTGAGCCATCATCTGGAATTTCTCGACACGTCCCACAGGACGTATTGTTTCCGTTGCCTCACTTACCCGCACTGTCATCACCACTTTGCTGTTTTTCAGTCTGCCACGAAGATAATCCTGCAATTCGGGAATCAAAGCTGTAAAATCCTTTGCAGCAAACTCATTATCAACTACCACTTCAAAAGTCGTTGAGTTATTAAGCAATACCGGACGGAGCATCTGCATACGTTTAGTAAGAGCATCCTGTTCTTTCGGCAACTGACCGGCATATTCCTGCCAATAGTAATTCAAATCCCGGTCATTGAAAATAAAATCCTCTTCCGGTTGCTGCACTCTGGGAACATGAGTGGTAGCTGTATTCTGCGTTGCCTGATCGCGCTGCGGATTCTTAATAGACACGCCCAAATTAGACATCTTCATCACCGGAATCTTCCGCTCTTCCTTGACAGTTGGGGCAACTCCCACTCCTTGCGACGGAGCAGACGAAGCCGCACCAGACGAAGCCGATGCTCCCGGTTGCACTGCTGCAGATGCTTGCGGATGCCGGGCAGTAGTGCCATTAACAGCCTGTGTTGTTACTGAAGACGGAGACGTATGAAGGGAAGCCTGCTGAACCTGGGTTGCAGAAGCGACCTGCGGCTGCTGAGCTGCGGCAGGCTGTGTGAATATGGGTTTTATGGTCTTCGTAGGGCCACGCCCACCACTCACGTCATCCCCCTCGGTGGTAAGCTGTGCAACCTGTATCAAGGTCAGTTCTACCAGCAAACGCTTATTTTTGCTGATGCGGTAATTCAAATCACACTCATTACAAAGCTTCATGGCCCGGTACAAGAAAGGTAACGGACATTTCTGCGCCTGTTCCTGATAGCGTTGGCGTATGCTCGCTCCCACTTCCAGTAGAGGCAATGTCACCGGGTCTTTCCCCACCAACAGGTCACGGAAATGAGACGATAATCCGGTAATAAAATGACTTCCGTCAAAGCCTTTATTCAATATATCATTGAAAAGCAACAAAGCATCACTTACCTTGTTTTCGAGGAAACAATCCGTCAGACGGAAATAATATTCATAATCAAGAACGTTCAGATTATCAATCACACTCTTATAGGTGATATTTCCTCCGGTGAAACTTACAACCTGATCGAAGATAGACAAAGCATCACGCATACCACCGTCTGCCTTCATAGCTATCACGTTCAGTGCTTCCGGCTCCGCCGTGATTCCTTCTTTCGAAGCAACATACGACAGATGATTCACCGTATCTTCCACGCTTATCCGGTTAAAGTCATAAATCTGACAACGGGAAAGAATGGTAGGGAGAATCTTATGCTTCTCCGTCGTAGCCAGGATAAAGATAGCATGACGGGGAGGTTCTTCCAGCGTTTTCAGGAACGCATTGAAAGCAGATGCCGAAAGCATGTGCACCTCGTCGATGATATATACCTTATACTTACCAATCTGCGGCGGGATGCGTACTTGCTCCACCAACTGGCGAATGTCATCTACCGAGTTGTTGGAAGCAGCATCGAGTTCGTGAATATTGTATGATCGCTGTTCGTTGAAAGCTACACATGACTCACACTGATTGCAAGCCTCTCCGTCGGCAGTAGGCGTCATACAATTGATGGTTTTGGCAAAGATACGCGCACAAGTGGTCTTTCCTACCCCACGTGGTCCGCAAAACAAATAAGCATGAGCCAGTTTTTGGGTAGCAATTGCATTTTTCAGCGTAGTAGTCAACGCCCGCTGTCCTACCACCGATTCGAACGTGGACGGACGGTACTTACGGGCTGAAACAATATAGTTTTCCATATCCGGGATTCTCTCTGTTTTTTTGAATTTTCGCTTACTCTGCAAATGTACACAAAAAAAGTGAGATGTAATAAGGGATAAAGAGAGAAGTTTTGAAGCTAAAGCGATAAGTTTTTAAGTTATTAGTTTTATCTTTGCGGATATTAAAAGGAGAAATTATGGGTAAACTAATCAGTATCTGGAGTTTCATACGCAGACGAAAGTATCTCATTACGGTCGTTGCGTTTGCTGTTATCATTGGCTTTCTGGACGAGAACAGCCTGGTTCGTCGTTTCGGATATGAACGGGAGATCAGCCAGTTGAAAGAAGAGATAGAAAAGTACCGGGCAGATTACGAAGAGAACACCAAGCGTCTCAACGAAATAACGACCAATCCGGACGCCATCGAGCAAATCGCCCGTGAAAAGTATCTGATGAAGAAACCCAACGAAGATATTTACGTTTTTGAAGATTAAAGAATGAAACAATTAGTACCCGCCCTTTTCGTTGTAGGCGCTATCATGGCTCTCACCGGAGCAGCTGTATTTATCACCGGATGGATCTATGCTCCTTACATATATACTATCGGAGCCGGACTTTTCGCTTTGGCACAAGTGAACACGCCTGTCAAAGGAAAAGGCAAAACACTGAAACGCCTACGCGTTCAGCAGATATTCGGAGCATTGGCGCTGATCCTGACTGGAGCCTTTATGTTTACCACCCGAGGCAATGAATGGATTGCCTGCCTCACGATTGCTGCTATCCTCGAACTTTACACTGCTTTCCGTATTCCGCAGGAAGAAGAAAAAGAAAGGGCATAAAAAAAGCCTGTTCATAGCTTTACAGTCTTGAATAGGCGGAAATCGAAAAAATATTGAATAACGTTCCGTCCTTTTTATCAGGAAACGGAACGTTTATTTTTTATCCTTCACTATTATTTCTTCACAGGTGAATATCTTGCATTCAACCCGTCAACAATTTCTTTTGTGATATTAAAAGTGCTGTCAGCATAAAGCAGGTTATCAAAACCTGTGTTGCTGAAAATCAGGCTATATCCGTGAGTCTTATTATATTCTTTCAGGAAAGCGTTGATAGAATCGCGGAATTGCAAGCTGTTCTTGTTGTTCTCTTCCATCAAACCATTCTGAAGTTTGTTGCTCAACTCTTGCAAGTCTTGTTCCATTTTAGCCAAACGGTTGTATTCTTGCTGGGCTCTTTCCGGTGACAGGAAAGCATTGTTTTCATACTTCTTCTGGAAGTCTTGTTTTTCCTTGTTCAAAGAGGTAGCCTTCTGATTCAATGTCATGCGAACGTTCTCGCTCTTCTTTACCATCGCCTCATTCAAGTCAATACAGAAATTGTATTTGGCAAGCAGCGTATCTATTTCAACATAGGCAATTTTCATTCCTGACAGTTCGGCATTAGCCTGTGCCGGAGTACTTGTAGTTTGATTGTCAGTTTTGCCAGCACATTGTGAAAATAAAACGATAAACGCAAGAGCAGCCAAACCGTTCATGAGGTAGTTCATTCTATTCATAATTAATAAGTATTGTTTTTAATAAATTTAATTCATACTATCGTTCAAGGCTTTTTCCAACTCATCAATAGAAAAACGCGGTTTCTTTTGTGCTTCGCGATCCTGCGACTGTGCGCATCCGATTCCTTTCTGACGCAACGTTTTATTCCCGCTCACATGACCATTCGGGAATTTTCCACCCTTCGTAAAGAATACTTTCACCCCTAATAATACCAGGGAAATAGCAACTATTAACAAAGTTATCAGTATAGTCTCAACCATTTCTATTAATTTTGTGAGTGCAAAGATAGGCTTTAATGAGATATGAGTTCAGATAAGTCAATCAAATTAACCATATTTAGCAATAGAAGAAGCGAAAACAGCCCTTCTATTCCTATTATAAAATAAAAACAGCATGGAAAAAAAAGACTTAAAGCCGGCTGGCGTATTCAAGTATTTCGAAGAAATCTGCCAAGTGCCACGCCCTTCGAAGAAGGAAGAGAAAATGATTGCCTACCTAAAGGCATTCGGAGCAAAACATAACCTGGAAACCAAGGTGGACGAAGCCGGCAACGTATTGATTAAAAAACCCGCTACTCCGGGAAAGGAAAATCTTCAAACCGTCGTATTGCAATCACATATCGACATGGTGTGCGAAAAGAACAATGACGTTCAACATGACTTCCTCACCGATCCCATCGAAACGGAAATTGACGGTGAATGGCTGAAAGCCAAAGGCACTACCCTCGGAGCCGACAACGGTATCGGTGTAGCTACCGAACTGGCTATTCTGGCTGACGACAGCATTGAACATGGTCCGTTGGAATGTCTGTTTACCGTAGACGAAGAAACCGGACTTACCGGAGCTTTTGCCCTGCAAGAAGGTTTTATGAGCGGTGATATTCTTCTGAACCTCGATTCGGAAGATGAAGGGGAAATCTTTATCGGCTGTGCCGGAGGTATTGACTCCGTTGCAGAATTTACTTATAAGGAAGTGGAAGTTCCTGCCGGATATTTCTTCTTCAAGGTGGAAGTGAAAGGTTTGAAAGGCGGTCACTCCGGTGGTGATATTCATTTGGGACGGGGAAATGCCAACAAAATACTGAACCGTTTCCTTTCACGCATGGCTGGCAGGCATGATCTGTATCTTTGTGAAATCAACGGTGGTAACCTGCGCAACGCTATTCCCCGCGAGGCATACGCTATCTGTGCAGTTCCTGAAGATGCCAAACATGATGTCCGCACCGAACTGAATATCTTCACCAGCGAAATGGAAGACGAATTATCCGTTGTAGAGCCCGACTTAAAGTTGGTTCTCGAATCGGAAACTCCCCGCAAGACGGCTATCGACCAGGATACCACTACCCGTTTATTAAAAGCTCTGTATGCAGCTCCTCACGGTGTATACGCCATGAGCCAGGATATTCCCGGACTGGTGGAAACTTCTACCAATCTGGCATCTGTCAAGATGAAGCCGAATCATGTCATCCGCATTGAAACTAGTCAGCGGAGCTCGATACTATCCGCACGCAACGATATGGCGAACACGGTTCGTGCCGTATTCCAACTGGCGGGAGCCAATGTTACGTTTGGCGAAGGTTATCCGGGATGGAAACCGAATCCCCACTCGGCTATCCTCGAAGTGGCTGTTGAATCTTACAAGCGTCTGTTTGGTGTAGACGCGAAAGTTAAAGCCATTCATGCAGGATTGGAATGTGGCCTGTTCCTTGATAAATATCCAACGCTGGATATGATCTCTTTCGGACCGACACTGACAGGTGTTCACTCTCCTGACGAACGGATGCTTATTCCTACCGTTGAGAAATTCTGGAAACATCTATTGGATATCTTGGCACATGTTCCTGCCAAGAAGTAACAGACAGATAAGTCAACATAAAGAAGAGTATGGTAACAGTGAAAAGAGAGTAGCTGTTGCCATGCTCTTTTTTGCAATGAATTTAATAGCTGTAAGTTTCTTTGCTCCTTCTTATGCTATCGCACAAGATTCTCACGAAGGACAAGGCTATCACGACACACAAGTCCCCTCTCAACAAGAAAGAATCCCTTTCCGCGTTGTAAGTTGGAACATAGAAAACCTGTTCGACACTCGTCATGATAGTTTAAAGAACGATCACGAATTTCTTCCCGACGCGATGCGTCATTGGAATTATAGCAGATATAAAAAAAAGCTGGTTGACGTTGCCCGTGTAATAACTGCTATTGGCGAATGGAGTCCGCCTGCATTAGTCGGATTATGTGAAGTAGAAAATGATACAGTGCTTCGTGACCTGACCCGCCGTTCTCCTTTAAAAGAGCTTAGTTATCGTTACGTAATGACCCACTCCCCTGATTTAAGAGGAATTGACGTAGCCTTGCTTTATCAACGGGATTTATTCAAACTATTATCTTCCCGTTCCATTTCCATCCCTCCGTTGAAGCAATACCGCCCGACAAGAGATTTGCTACACGTCAGCGGACTTCTACTGACGGGAGATACGCTCGACGTATTTGTCTGCCACCTCCCCAGCCGTTCGGGTGGAGCCAAAGAATCGGAACCCTATCGCTTATATGCAGCTCACATTCTACGTATGGAAGTTGATAGCATTATGAACATTCGTTCTCTTCCGCAAGTCATTATTATGGGGGATTTCAACGATTACCCGACGAATCAATCTATTCAGAAAATACTGGAAGCCGAAGCGCCTCCTGTTATGCCCAATGACCTAGCCTCAACAACCGGCTCCACCAACTTCTCAACAGTTGCCCCCTCCTCATTAAGACTATATCACCTACTCGCCCGGAAAGCTAAATCAAAAGACTTCGGTTCTTACAAATATCGTGGTGAATGGGGATTACTCGATCACTTGATTGTATCAGGCACTCTATTAAATCAATCAAATCACTTTTTCACCAGCGAAGAAAAAGCAAATGTGTGCCTTCTCCCCTTTTTACTGAAAGATGACGAAAAATATGGTGATAAAGAACCTTTCCGCACTTATAAAGGAATGAAATATCAAGGAGGTATCAGTGACCATCTTCCTATCTATACAGACTTTGAACTGATTCTACATTAATTATAAGAAACGGTAGCAGCTAATAATATCCGGTTATTACAAAGAAAGAAAGTCAACCATTATCAGGGAAGTACAAACGCCGTTACAGTATGCTCTGACAACGGAGTATTCTCACCGTAATGAGAAAAGATTCTCATAGGAATGGGAATATATTCTCATAGGAATGAGTATTTTTTCTCATAGGGATAAGTATCGTTGAGAAATATAACGCCTCATCGTAGCTCCATTAATTAGTCCGAATACTGATAAACTTTCAAATCGAACTTCGGTACCATTGCCAACAAATGATCAAAGATATCCGACTGAATACGCTCGTATTCTTTCCATACCTTATTGCGGGAGAAGAAATAAACCTGAATAGGTACTCCGTACATCGTAGCTTCTTTCTGACTGATAATCAAATCCAACTCCTGATTGACTACGGGCAGGCTACACAAATAGCGTTCAATATATACCCTATACACTTGAGAATTGGTAGGAACCACTCCTTCTTCCGGCTGGTAATCTGCCATTAGTGGAATTTCTTTCCGATAACGGTCCAGCATTTCCGGCGTACAGAATTGAAGTGTAGTCAAGTCCAATGTTATACTCTTCATCACCCGTCGTCCTCCCGACTGTGTCATTCCCCGCCAATTCTGAAAAGGACTGCTCACTAATGTATAAGGAGGAATGGTGGAAATGGTATTATCAAAATTCTGAATCTTGACTGTATTCAGCGTTATCTCCTGTACAATACCGTTTGCGTCACCGGAGGGAAGCGTCACCCAGTCCCCCGGACGAACCATATCGTTGGCAGAAAGCTGGATACCTGCCACAAAACCTAGTATGGAGTCTTTGAACACTAACATCAAAATAGCCGCTGAAGCACCCAGACCCGCAAACAAAGTGGCCGGAGACTTATTCACGATAATAGCGATGATTACAATCCCGCCTACAAAGAAAAGAAGCACCTGCAACACCTGAATAAAGCCTTTCATCGGGCGGTCTTTCATCGACTCTCTTCCGTCATAGATATCCATTATCATCAACAGAATTCCATTAATAGCCAATAGCAAGGAGAAAATAATATAAATGACACACGCTTTCTGGGAAATCAGTAACAATTCTTTTCCACGGATAAAAGCCATTGGCAACAACGAATAAACCAGAAAAGCCGGGATGGTATGAATCAAATGATGAAATACCTTGCGTTTCATTAACAACGTATTCCATTGATGAGGCCTCCGCCTCGTATACTGTTTCATACCTCCGATAAGAATCGCCTGACAGAGATAATTCAGAACGATAGCAATCACTATCATCAGTAAAGCCATAATAGTCTCATCAAAACGATCGGCAACTACCGGATCTATTCCCCAGTCGATGAGGATTTTATTCATCCATTTTCCTAAATCTACTACTAACATAACTTCTGTCTTTTTTAATAAATAACAGTAAAATATTCATTTGGTTTAGAAAAAAAAGAGACCGGTATCTGATTCATCAAGAATCAAGACGCCAGTCTCCACTGCTACTCTCTAAGCATATCTTTCAATGAGGACTCTATCAGGGAGTTACCATCACTCCTATTTCATTCATTTCTATTTTTGCGGTGGTTGCAGTTGGCGTAGTAGCTTCCAGTTTAATAAAACGTGCCTGTATTTTCTGTCCGAGAGTGACCGTCTGCGGCAACGAATTGTGCATAATATTACTAAACTCTCCATTAGTCGGAACTTCTTTCCACGTCTTACCGTCCTCACTCACAAAGAATTTGTAACGGAATGCCATCGTCGGTTTTGCCTCTGCCTTTGCAGGAGCATACGTGAAGCTAGCCAACGTCACTGTCTTACCTAAATCAATAGTCAACGGAGAGATAGCCACTTGTTTCCATCCGGAGCGCGGCAAGTTATTCCAGTCTTCTTTCTTTGTTTCTTCCTGCAAAGGTTCTGCATAGTAAGCGGCAACCTGACTAACGCAAGCAGTCAACCGACATTCGCCTATTTTCACCCGGAGCTTACTGGCGTTAACCGTGGGAAAACGCAACATACGTTTATATCCTATTGTCGTACCTTTCCCAACTTCTTTCCAGCCCTTATCAGTCAAGGCTTCCACAGTGAAAGCCTCTACCCGCTGCCCTTTCGTTATATCTTCCTGCAACATGACCAGATTGATTTCCGATTTGGACTTCAAGGTATAAACAGTCTCACTACCCGAAGTAGCGCACCAGCATTTCCTTCCGTTTTCCACACGGTTGTCAGCAAACGTTTGCTGCCGATAGTCGGCAAACTCTTTTAACCGCTTGATATCAGCTTCATGAATCAGCCCTCTCCGGTCAGGCGGAATATTCAATAGAAGCACTGAATTATATCCTACCGACTGGAAATAAATATCCGATAAATGTTTCAAAGATTTCACTTTACCATCTTCCTCCGCATGATAGAACCATCCCGGACGGATAGATACATCCACTTCAGAAGGATACCAGAATAATTCCGTAGCTTTCTCCAAGATCTTACGACTTCCCAAATCCTCTGCTTTACCGAAAACACCCAAGCGTTTGTTATTCTCTTGCGAACGGGTGTATATACCGGGAGTAAGCACAGTTGCAGTCCATTCCGTTTCACGGCCTATCCCTTTCTCGTTTCCTACCCAACGGACATCGTCTCCCATAATCGCCATCACAGCTTTCGGTTGAAGGCGTTGAATGGTTTTATAGAAAGCGTCCCAGTCATATATTTGTTTCTTTCCGTTCGGGCCTTCCCCATTCGCTCCGTCGAACCATACTTCGTGCACTTCACCATAATTGGTGAGCAATTCCGTCAATTGACGGACAAAAAATTCATTGTAACGGGGAGAGTCTCCATAACATTCCGCATTCCGATCCCAGGGAGAAAGGTAGACACCGAACTTCATATCATATTTATCGCAGGCTTTCCGAAGTTCTTTTACGACATCCCCCTGTCCGTTCTTCCAAGGAGAAGAGGCTATGGAATGTTTGGTGGTGGCTGTTGGCCACAGGCAGAAACCGTCGTGATGCTTTGCGGTCAGAATAACCATTTTGAAACCTGCATTTTTCAAACTCTTCACCCATTGTTCAGCATCGAGTTCTGAAGGATTAAAGAGTGCAGGGTCTTCTTTTCCGTCTCCCCATTCACGTCCGGTAAAAGTGTTGATACCAAAATGAAGGAAAGCGGTTAGTTCCATTTGTTGCCAAGCATATTGTTGCGGAGTGGGTACCAGCCGCGCTGCCATATCGACTTTCTGTTCGAGCGTTGCATCTTGAGGAAATTCAACATGCTTCACGTAGTAGTTTTCTTTTTTCTGTGCCTGCACTCCACCGATGAGGGTAGAAGACAATAAGAGAGAGATTAGTAGTTTATTCATAGCCTATAAATTATTGCAGTTTTACAAAAATAAAATAAAGGTACGGATTTCACGATTCTCATGGAATACTTTCTTACGATATCCCATTCAATCAGTGTACCCCCCACCTTTATATATAATCTAAATAACCTATTGATTTAGTATCTATTTCACCGGATAAAGGGTAAATTCAAAACTCTGTTTCTTTAATGGAACCAAGTATTGCGGTAACACTCCGGGACCACAAGTAGCCGTTCCCACGCCTGCCTGTTCGGCATCCAGATGCACTGTCAGCAAGCCATCACGTTCCAGTTCATTGATATGGCGGGCCTTCTCTAATAATACATCCGAGAAAGGAATCATACTAAACTGGAAAACACGATTTGATTCTACAAAGAGGCCTTCGCCGGAAGTATTTGCCAACTTCGCCCAACGTACATCGGTGCGGTTGCCCGTAGATTGCGGAGCAACATAATAATGAAACATCCGTTCCGGTATGGTCTGATATACACCGATTTTGCCGGACTGATTGCGGTCAATGTATGTTTCATTCTCTCCACGTCCGAGGTAAGAAACCTGATCGTAGGTATTCGCCACACGGAATGTCAATCCCAGACGTGCCATTGATTTCACGATGGTCGTGTCGGGCTGGAAAGTAGTATGTACTTTCAGCGCACCGTTTTTATCCAATGAATAAATAAAGTCGGCAGTTCCTATCTTTTGCGCTTTCGCATTTAGAATTTCCACCCGGGCAGTGGTCGAAGTCTTGCCCTCTTTCAGTGAAACGACCTTTTGGGTCAGATTATCCAATCCTGCATTACGCCACAGGCGTGCACCATTCTTATCCCGATTGTCATTATCCGTTGCCGGGCGGAAAAGGCTCAATGTCAGTGGAGTAGCTAATAATTCTTTGCCGTCCAGATTCAATGAAGTCAGCGCCCCTGTTTGCTTGTCAACGGTGAAAGTCGTTTCACCTGCTTTTTGCGGACGGTAACCTGTGTAATTCTTATTACCGGCAAATACAAACTGGTCGTATGCCACCTCCCAATCCTTATCTATCATTGAAGAAGCTTCACGACGGGTCCAGCTGATATTCAAATAAGCCTCACGGACTGTATTCGGAAGTTTTACAGCACCCAAAGTAACATCAACAGTAGCGTGCGGTGCACAATCAACCGTTTTTGTACCTTCCGCCAAAATCTTGCCATTATCTGCCGTCACATTCCAGTTCAGTACATACTCATTCAAGTTAGAGAAATCATACCAGTTCTTGACACGGATAGTCAGATTCTTCTGATTCGCCAGCGTTACTTTTATGTTCTGATATACTTTCTTTACTTCGAGCAAATGCGGGTGCGGTTCACGGTTGGCGCCCACCAAACCGTTACAGCAGAAGTTTCCGAAACTTGGAATTCCTTCCGGTCCGTAATCACCGCCATACGTCCAGTACCATTTACCGTTCTTGTCTATTTCGCGGAATGACTGATCCACCCAGTCCCAAACGCAGCCACCTTGTGCCATCGGATTGTTTTCAAATACGTCCCAGTATTCTTTCAGTCCGCCGCAACTGTTGCCCATCGCATGAAGATATTCACAAAGAATGAAAGGGCGGTAGATGTCTTTCTCTTTTACGTATGCTTTGATATCGTCTACACTGCGGTACATACGACAGTAAATATCCGTATTATAGTTCAATTCGGCACGTTCATACTGTACAGGGCGAGTTTTCTCTACCGATTTCAGCCAGTCATAAGTACGTTCGAAGTTAATTCCGTTTCCTGCTTCATTTCCCAATGACCAGATAACGATAGCCGGGTGATTCTTAGAACGTTCATACATCCGGTGAGTACGATCCATGTGTGCAGTCAGCCAGGTACTATCCTTGGCTAGGGAAGCAGGACCATATCCCATTCCGTGAGATTCGATGTTTGCCTCATCAATCATGTACAAACCGTAACGGTCGCAAAGTTGATACCAGTAAGGATGCGTAGGATAATGCGAGTTACGCACCATGTTGATGTTGTGCTGCTTCATCAGTTTGATGTCCAGTTCCATCAGCTCCTTGCTCACGGTACGTCCCAGTTGAGAATGCTCGTGTCGGTTGGTTCCCTTCACCAATACCGGAACGCCGTTGATGCAGAAACGTCCGTCTTTGATTTCCGAGGTACGGAAACCGACTTCACAACCAGTCAGTTCGGTTACCTTGCCTTGTTCATCCTTCAGTTCGAGTATTAATGTGTAAAGATGAGGATGCTCTGCACTCCAAGCCTTTACATCGGGAATATTCTTTTCATCAAACGTGATAAAATTGCTCAATCCGCGGGATTTTATCTGGATAGCATCCTGCAGGACAGCTTTACCATTGGCGTCTTTCAGGGTATAAGCAATAGAAGTAGCTCCAGATATAGCAGAATGTCCCTCTACGGTCACTTCAAGTCCGAAAATAC
This sequence comes from Bacteroides sp. AM37-9, assembly GCF_003603455.1. Classification (NCBI taxonomy): domain Bacteria; kingdom Pseudomonadati; phylum Bacteroidota; class Bacteroidia; order Bacteroidales; family Bacteroidaceae; genus Bacteroides; species Bacteroides sp. AM37-9. The sequence goes on from NZ_QTNF01000057.1 coordinate 12,642, forward strand.
CATCTTTGTATTTCTCTTTTTCTAAAGAAGCATTCAGTTTATAATCCGCAATGTACTGTTTGGGAGTACTGTAAAGATACACGTCACGTTCGATACCACTCAAACGCCACATATCCTGACATTCCAGATAAGCACCCGAACTCCAGCGATACACTTCCAAAGCAACCACATTTTCGCCTTCATTGAGGACATCTGTAATATCCCATTCGGCAGCCGTCTTTGATCCCTGATTATATCCAAGTAATTTTCCATTCACCCATACATAATAGAAAGAAATGACTCCTTCACAACACAGTACTACCCTGCGTCCTTTCCAGTCAGCAGGCACTTTGAAGGTACGTCGGTAGGAGCCGACTTCATTCTCCGCATAAGGCACCAGCGGCGGATTCTTCTTGAAGTTGAACATTTTATCATCAAACTCATACGTTTCGTTGACATAGATAGCCGTGCCATACCCCTGGCGTTCCCAGTTACCGGGCACATTGATATCCGCCCATCCTCCTGTATAATAAGAAGGTTGGTAAAAGTCCTTCGGACGATTATCGGGATTCTTCACCCAATGGAATTTCCACTTTCCATTGAGACTCATATAAAAAGGAGACTGTTCATACCCTCCCGGCTTTTCAATGTCGGAAGCGTTGGCATAAGGCCATACGTATGTGTGAGGAGCGAGCTTGTTCAGTCCCACCGCATACTGGCTTTGCCATTCGGGCAACGGTTGTTGCTGCGCTAAAGTGAAAGTAGCAGTCAGTCCTGACAATAGAACTAAAAGAGTTCGTTTCTTTAAGCTAATATTCATAAGCATGTCATCATAATTGGTTTATATAATAAATTAGGCACAGATTAAGCTGATTGACGCTATTATTTTATATACTCATCATTCTAAAAACCGTGAAATTCGTGTAATCCGTCTCTAATAATATAAGATTATTCTGCAAGAGCACTTAATTGCTGTTTTTAACTATTTGATTACTATTCTATAATCACTTCATCAAAATAGACTCTCGCTTCCTGACCGGGACGGACATGCTCGTCGGGACATATCCCCGCACCTTCCGCCGTCACTCGGACATAACGGGCAGATACTCCGCCCATATCTATCGAATAGTCATTTCTAAAAGTTCCTTCCAGATAGATTTCTTCCGGAGAGAAGTTCAATTCTCCCATAGTATGGTAGGTTCGATTGTCATCGGAAACTTCTACGCGAATCATCTTCGGTTTATGTGCTCCCATTCCATAATTCGTAATGCAACCGATGGCAAATTTATTCAAAATCTCCCGCCCCTGCAAATCTATCGTGAAAGATATAGAATCATTTTGATTCCAGTTACACCATTCAAAATCAGTATATTTCAGGCTTCCCCGCAATCCGTTGACTAATAACATTTCGTTCTTCTTATTGCCAAGCAAAGGTTTTGCCGTAGCTTTGTTCCATGTGAGTTGCAACTCTAAAGTTTCTCCCATTTGCTTGCCGTTCATAAAGGTAGCGGCTTTCACCATTTGTGTCTTCGTCACACGGATAGGTCCGTCGTAACGATGAGAAGACATTGCCGGATTACTTCCGTTCAGTGTATAATGAATCTCTACATCCGGGCGGATACATTCCAAATTCACTTCCAAATGTCCGTCCACTGATGTCACCGTCTGTTGTATGTTATACATTGAACGGGCATAGACAATTCCTTTTTCCGCAATATGCGCGTTGTATGCGTCCATCCGCTTCAAGAATCCAGACCAGTCCTTCGTTCCTGCGGGCGTCCATACCACTTCTGCTAAAGCGGCCAGGCGGGGAAACAAAAGATAATCCACATCTTCGGGTTTATTACAGAACTCTGTCCACATACAAGCCTGTACTCCCATTAACAAAGACTCATATTCCGGTTTCCAATCCTTCTGTACAGGTTCGTAATCGAAAACATCTTTCAGGGTATTGTTGCCAAAATAGGTTACCGGTTCAAACCATTGCGGTCCCTGATAACGAATCAAGTATAAGACACGCGCCGGAGTCATGATAAAACGATGTCCCTTTTCGGCAGCTTTCAGAGCAGCCGTACCCATTCCCTGCCAGCCTAGGATAATAGATTCTTCAGGAAGAAAAGAGCTGTTTGTCAACTCATCCCAGCCAATCACTTCACGACCTTTCTTACGCAGATAATCACTGATACGTTTCATGAAGTAACCCTGCAAATCTTCTTCATTGGCCAAACGCTGTTTTTTCATCCGTTTTTGGCAAAGCGGGCATTTCTCCCAGTTTGTCTTTCGCGCCTCATCTCCACCAACATGAATATAGCGAGAAGGGAAAAGCTCTAGAATTTCGTCAAAAACATCTTGCAAGAATGTAAATACGCTATCATTTCCCGCACAGTAGATAATCTCGGAATTTCGTCCTCCCAGTCCGGGAAGTACACCGACAAAGTCTTTCACAACCGGACAGGCAAGCTGGGGATAAGCAGCCAGAGCAGAGTTACTGTGTGCCGGTACATCTATTTCGGGAATGACTTCTATCTGTCTGTCGGCTGCATAAGCTACAATTTCCCGGATGTCCTCCTGCGTGTAGAAACCGCCTATCGGAGTAGGTTCTCCCCGTTCCGGGTTGCGACGTGAGTGGAAAGGCACATCTGTACGGTCTACTCTCCACGCTCCTATTTCCGTCAAACGGGGGTATTTCTTTATTTCAATCCGCCAGCCGTTATCGTCTGTCAGATGAAAATGAAGTTTGTTTATTTTCAGCATCGCCATACAGTCAATGATTCGCAGTACATTCTTTTTAGGGATAAAACAACGTACCGGATCCAACAGTAATCCGCGGAAACCGAAACGGGGTTCATCCTGAACCGTCATTGCCGGAACTCTCCAATCGACATTCCGGACCGGTTGTTCCGATTCTATGGCAGCCGGCAGAAGTTGGCGGATAGATTGCAGGGCATAGAAAAAGCCTTTTGTATCCGAAGCTTTAATGAGTATCTGTTCCGGCGTAATCTCCAGTAAGTAGGCTTCACTTTTTAAAGAAGAATCCGTCACAAAACGGACTTGTCCCTCTTCACGCCCGACATTCAAAGCAGGAGTTATTCCGGCAGCACGAGTAAACAAGTCAATAAAATTGCGAGCAATCACGGCTTGTTCCTGACTTTCTACCGCAAACACCGTTTGGGCTGAAAAGGTGAAGTTGCCACGGCCCGGCACAATCTGTGTCGGGCGTGGTACTATTGAAATTAAAGGGGATGTTAAGTTATCAGCCTGCAAAAACGCTGTCAGTGGCGAAAGCAGTATGAGAATGATTAAGATGTATTTTTTCATGGCGTATGTACATTGGTATTATTCCTTGTCTCTCTCCGGTGAGAAGCGGACAGGATCATTGTATTGCTCCTGAAGTTTCAGCATTTCTTCTTTTAGTTCTTTCACTACCGGTTCATATTCAGGTTGTCCGTAGAGGTTGTGCATTTCCGACGGGTCTGCCTGCAGGTCGTAGAGTTCCCACCAGTTAATGTCATTATAGAAATGAACCAGTTTATAGCGTTCCGTACGTACACCATAATGACGTTTCACCATGTGTTCAGCGGGATATTCGTAGAAATGATAGTAGAGAGCCTTCCGCCAATCTTTCGGATGTTCGCCTTTCAGCAAGGGGACGAGGGATACACCTTGTATGTCTGAAGGAATCTCTGCTCCTGCCAATTCGAGGAAGGTAGGTGCATAATCGATGTTCTGAACCATTTCGGTGATGTCGCCCCTACGGTCGAATCCTTTCGGCAGACGCATGATGAGTGGTGTACGCATGGATTCTTCGTACATGAAACGTTTGTCGAACCAACCGTGTTCGCCCATGTAGAATCCTTGGTCGGAAGTATAGACAACAAGTGTGTTATCCAGTAATCCTTTCTCTTTCAGGTAGTCGAGTACACGACCAACATTGTCGTCCAGCGACTTCACCGTCTTCATATAATCGCGCATATAACGCTGAAATTTCCAGTTGGCTAGTTCCTTGCCTTGCAGGTTCTGTTTATAGAAGTCGTCTATTATTGGGGTGTAGAATTTGTCCCATGCAGCACGTTGTGCTTCATCCATACGACCAATATATTTCTCATATAAGGATTTCAGACGGGTCTTTTTGTCGGGACGAAGCATTTTGAGGTCATAAATCATGTCCATGTCTTTCATAATACTCATCTCTTGTGCGGCAGCGGCAGGGCGTCCTTCGTAATCGTCAAAGAAATTGTCCGGTAGCGGGAAGGTTTTATCTTCGTACAAAGCCAGGTTGCAAGTATCTGCCAACCAATTACGGTGAATAGCCTTATGGTGAATCAAAAGACAGAAAGGTTTCTCCGGATTGCGTTTGTTTTCTATCCAGTCAATGGCGTCGTCAGTGATAAGGTTCGTGATATATCCATGTTTTTGGATAGTGTCATTGTTCTGTGTGATGAAATCCGGATTGTAGTAGTCGCCTTGTCCGGGGACAATCTGCCAGTAATCAAAACCGGAAGGCAAACTTTCAAGATGCCATTTACCTACCAGTGCTGTCTGATAACCGATTTTCTGCAACAGCTTCGGAAAAGTCTGTTGCGAACTGTCGAATACGCAAGTGGTATTATCATAGAATTTATTAGCACAACTATGTTTACCTGTTATCATGCAGGCACGACTAGGACCGCTTAATGAATTGGCTACAAAACTTTGAGTAAAGCGTACACCATCGGCAGCAATACGGTCGAGATTGGGTGTTTCCATGTAGCGTGTGTCATAACAGCTCATCATTTGAGCTGTGTGGTCGTCTGTCATAATGTAGACGATATTCAAAGGTTTCTGTTCCACAGGCTTTTGCTTGTTTGAACAGGAAGCAAAGGAAGCTACAGCTGCTACTCCTGCAAAAGGAAAGAATAAGTTTGGTTGCAATTTTTCCATAAAACAACTTTATATTAGATTGTAGTGACAAAGGTAGAGCCCCGTCAACAAAATCCATGTTCACAAATAACCAATTAATTTCCAATATTCTCCATTTCTACCTGTTTCAGAAAGAAAAATGGTAAAAACACGATTTACAGCTCATTCCCAATCCTGCAAATCCAAGAAAATATATACAACGATTTCTATTTATAAAAGAAAACCCGAATGAAGAGCAGAAACACTCCTCCTCTGCATTCGGGAAATCTAAAACAACCTATTATAACTACTATTTTTAATAGCCGAAGTTATTTTCCGTAATAGCTATATTAGTATTCATTTCATCACGCGGAATGGGGAACAACAGATTCTTTTTCAAAAAAGTCTCATCATTCAAATTTCCATTATTATAAATGCGTTCTCCCCAAACTCCCGTTGCATTAGGATTATTTTCCTGCCACTTTTTAGTTATTGAGTGATTATTATTCACAGTAAGTGCTTTTTTCAAATATTCAGTTCCACGTAAACGCATCATTTGATACATTTCAGTTTCACCGGCACCTTCAAAAAGTCTTTCAAAGAATATCTTTTCACGTACTTGCTCCTTTGTTAATGTTGATTCCCATTTGGCTGGTTGTGCCGAAACCTTAATTCCTGACTTACGTGCACGTGCCAACACGATATCTGCTGTATTAATTGCATCGTCTTTTCTATCCAATTCATTATAGACATCAGCCAACATCAATAATAAATCTGCATAACGATATAAAATTAGATTCTTATGACTGGCAATACCGGCCATATTCATATCAAAAGCTTTTGCAAAATGAGGCCATGCTGCTCTTTCTCCTGTCCTACCCGCCGCAGTACATACATTCAAAAAATCCTTCAATCCTTTGCGATATTTCTCATCAAATTTGGTTTCATCATTTGTGATAGCCAAAATTTCATCCGCACTCGGATTCTCTTTATTAGTCAATAACTCATAAGGAATTCTACCAACTAACAACTTGTTATTTTTCCAACCTGCAGGTTTTATACCGCTATCATAAGTGAAATAAGGATATTCATAAGTAGAGTCACGGGCAGACGGTACAGGCTCTACTTGAGCTACAGGTCCGACATTGTTTGTACATTTTCTCCATTTTGCCATAAATGTAGTCTCAATACGAGGATCTCCCCAATAGGTTCCCGCAAAGAAATCATAAAATGCTTTCGTACACTTCACTCTATGAAAGCTCTTACCATACGATGATGCAGCAGGATTAAACACCCAAGATCCTCTGTTAAAAGAAGACAAGTCACCATTCACTTGAAATCCCAGTTGAAATATAGACTCTTTAGAACCTTTAATCTTATCAACAAATAAATTAGAAAATTTCGATTCCAGATCATATTTACCTTTCACTCCTTCAAAATAGGTCTTTGCCTTTTCCCAAGCCGTAGCATCACCCAAACAGCCTAAAGTGTGATATAACTTACCTAAATATGCTTCTGCAGCCCATTTGGTTGGAAATCCGTCAGAATTTGTTTCCGGCAAATATTTCGCAGCAAATTCCAAGTCAGTCCGTACCACATCCAGCACCTCTGAACGCGGGGAACGAGGTACAGCTACGCCGTCATGAGAAGAAGGGGTTGTCTTCAAGGGTACATCTCCCCAACATATTGCAAGGTTATAATAAGATAAAGCACGCAAGAAACGAGCCTCTGCAGCCATTTCGTCTTTATCCTCTAAAGAAGTGCTTTCCACATTGGCTATAAATGCATTCGTTTCATTAATCACTTTATACATTACATACCATGCATTTGTCAACAAATCATCTGTATAGTCACATTGCAGCCATCCACACATATCATTTGTATTTCCATTAGTTTGAGCCCATCCGAAACCACTATATCGTACAGGAACTTCTTGCCAATGCTGACCATATCCTCCACTAGTCAATGCAAAATAACCATAGCATCCATATAATGCTGCACGCGCCTTTTCAGAAGTAGAAAACTGAATTTGTGTATTCAAAGTATATTGCGGATCTTCATCTAACCACGATTCACAAGAAGCCAACAATAAGCAGCTTGCCAATAATAATATATAGGTTAATTTTTTCATTTTCATAATCATTTATTGTAAATTAAAAAGTTACATTCAAGCCAAACACAAAAGAACGCATATTTGGAAAAGCATTCATATCAACACCCCGACGCAGACCATCAAATGCAAAGCTATTTACTTCCGGATCATATCCACTATAATTGGTAATAACAAATGCATTCTTCACTGAAGCAAAAATGCTGGTATTCTGGAACCCGATCTTAGTCATCCACGCTTTAGGCAAAATATAATTCAACGTAATATCTGAGCAACGCAAATAACTTCCATCTTCTATATAACGATCATAAACAACTCCTTTTACATTTGAAGTAGACGACGGATATAAATTAGAACGATTCTCCGGAGTCCATGCATTATAATAAGCATCTTTTCTCAAGTTTCCAGCCTGCCTGGAAGGAGTCTGTTCATAACGAATATTTGTATTTAGAATATCATTACCATAAACACCTGTAAAGGAAGCAGAAAGAGAGATATTCTTCCATTCCAGACGTGTTTGGAAACCGTAGGTGAAATCAGGATTCGGATCACCAATTACAGCCATATCATTAGCATCTACGACACCATCTTCATTCACATCCACACATTTAATATTACCAGCTGCCATATCATTTCCAACAGATGAAGTGTAATATTTTGTAGAACCATCCGACGAGATATATCCTACTTTGCCATCAACTACATCTTCTTCCTGAATAATTCCCTGTGTCTTATAACCGAAAAATAGTCCAGGAGCTTCACCTTCAATAAAAATATTTGCAGGTCCAAAATGATCGCCAATCGTCTTACCTAAATAGCCACGTACTCCTTTCAAAGAGCCTATATCGGAAACTTCCAAACCCAAATTTTCAATCGTAGTCTTATTGAAACCGATATTTCCGCCTACATTCCATTTCCACCCGTTACTACGAATGATATCAGCATTTAAACTAAACTCAAAACCTTTATTCAATAACGATCCTTCATTGATCATCACTGTTGCAAATCCACTGGAATATGGCAAAGCACGTTCAACCAACAAATCTTTTGTGTTTTTACGGTAATAGTCAAATGCACCATTCAGACGGCCATTAAAGAAACCAAAGTCAAGACCAGCATTCCACGAAGAAGTACGTTCCCACTTCAAGCCCTCATTTTGCAAACTTTTGATTTGCATAGACGTCAGTTTATTCCCATCTCCGTCAGCATAGTCCACCTTATTCTCATAAATAGATAACGACTGATATGGATCAATACCTTGATTGCCTGTCTCACCATAGCCCACACGTACCTTCAACTGACTTAACCAGTCGATGTTCTTCATATAAGCTTCCTGTTCCATACGCCATGCTAATGAAAAAGACGGGAAATATGCCCAACGATTACCTTTTTTAAATTTACTGGATCCGTCAGCACGCAATGAAGCAGTTAACAAGTACTTATCATAAGCTGATAAATTAACACGCCCTAAATATGAAAGCAGTTGATAATCTTTTTGTATAGGCTGTTTCACATCCACTTTTCCTGCATTAGACAATCCTTTTGTACGTAAGTCATAGATAGAAAAAGTATTACCTGAAACATTCTCTGTCAGAAAATGATATTCATCATAAGTGATACCCGCTGTTGCCGACAGACGAAAGTCCTTAGTCAAATCCATATTAAAGTTTAACAGGTTTTCCACCGTATAATTAGACTTATTGACATTACTGATTGCCAACAGACCTTTTACATTTTCTCCTGGAGGCAACTGAATCCCGTACCAACGTTTACGGTCATTTACTACAATATTTCCTCCTGCACGCAGACTATACGAGAAATATTTATTGATGTTCCAATTCAGATTCAAACTTCCGTTAAATGTTTTATCATTCGTAATATCATCGTAATCATTCACCCAACTAAAGACATTCATTTTTGATTCCAAAGCACCCGGATCATCATCAGGAACAATATAAGGAGCTGTATCAAGAACCGTACGAGCCAAAGATCCGGCAACGCCTCCGGTTGTATTGCCACCTGTCATCATGTCATTCTGCTTCAATGAACCGCTCAATATCAAATTTAAAGTTACTTTCTTAGATAATTCAGCAGTTAAATTAGCACGTAAGTCACCTTGTTTTATTCCTGTATTTTCTACAATACCATTAATATCTTTAAAATTACCGGAGATATAATATTTCATACCGGCAGTTCCTCCACTGACAGAAGCCGAGTAAATTTGTGAGAAAGCTGATGTATATGCCTCTTTTTGCCAGTTACGATAGGTAATGACCTTATATAATTCCGGATTATTCGGATCTGCCTGATAAGCGGATTCATTACCACTAAATACGTAACGCATTTCACCATTAGGTTGCAAATAATATCGCGGTTGGTCCAATTTAGAATTAGTGTAATCGGCATACTCTTCCAAATTTAACATATCGTGCAAGTTACGTGCATTAGCTATCGTAAAGTTTGCTGTAACATTTACTTTTGCCTTTCCGGCCTTTCCTTTTTTTGTTGTAATAAGAATTACACCATTAGCACCACGAGAACCATAAATCGCAGTAGCAGAAGCGTCTTTCAAGACGGTAATATCTTCAATATCATTAGGATTTATTGCACTCAACGGATCTTGAGCTATCTGGAAGTCACCACTTCCTACAGCTGACTCGGCAAATTCACCAGTAGATGCTTGCGGTACATTATCAATCACATATAATGGCTGATTATCTCCACGTAATGAATTAGCACCACGAATAGTAACAGAAGAAGCAGCCCCCGGAGTAGACATTGAGGCTGTTACATTTAAACCTGCAATCTTACCTTGTAATAGTCCATCAATAGACACAGCTTTTGAAGCATCATTCGCATCAGGACGAAGACTGGCAGTAGCACCTGTTAAATCGCTCTTTTTAGCTGTTCCATAACCGACAACGACTACTTCATCCAAATTTTGTGCATCCTCTTTTAATTGAACATTAATTTTAGCCTGATTTCCAACCACTATTTCTTGTTTGGAATAACCGATAAAAGTAAAGATCAACACTGATTTTGAGTTTGGAACGGAAATGGAGAATTTTCCATCAATGTTGGTAATTGTCCCATTAGTAGTACCTTTTACTTGTACATTGACACCAGGCATACTTTCATTTAGAGCATCCACTACCTGTCCGGTAATGGTCTTTCCTTGTCCCATAGATTGCGCAGCAAACGCAAACAAGGCGATGAAACATAGCAGAAAAACTTTTAATAGGTTCTTCATAGAAGTCATTTTTATAAATTATTAAATTTTAAAGATTAAAAAGCTCATTCCAGACTTTATTTGCTGAAATCCATACGCAAATATAGATGTGGTTACTAAATATGTATGTTCTATTTTTACTATAATTCTTCCATTTTTATCTAAAATCATCCATTTCATCGACAAATTGCGGTATTATAGACATTGTTGGACATCTTACGAATCAAAAAAAGAAAGCGGAAGTATTCATTCCTGAATATTCCCGCCTCTTTTATATTTTATCCTAATATAACTACAACAATTTTCCTACGAAGATATATTATAGGTTTTCTATATCAGAAGATTGAAGACCCGTGTATTTGATAATTGTATCAATGGATATTCCGTCCTCCCTCATCTTTCGAGCAATTTCAATTTGCTTCTTTTGCTCTCCTTTCTCCATCCCTTTCTCCATTCCTTCCTTTATTCCTTCTCTTATCCCTTCCTTTAGCCCTTCTTTCATCCCTTCTTCAGCCGCTTTTCTCCGCATCTCTTCGTTTTTACGCCGTTCATCCTCCTCTACGATTTGATTGACTCTATATCGATCTAATGCCTTATCATAAGCGATACGATTTTCTTCCGAAAGATCGGCAACTGCTACCAATCTCGCCAGATGTTCAAACACTTGTTCTTTCAAAGCATCCGGCATTCTATTCCAATTGCTCATATTCTTCAGTGCATAAATCAATTTATCATATAATGTATGGCAGTCCGACAAGTCCTTTGTAAAATAAGGAAATTGCAAATAAATCTGCCGGAGATGCAGATTTACAATCTTCCCAGTATCACGGCCGGAAAGAACGTAACCATACTATTTTCCGCCACGCCAATTTTATCGGCTGTCTTTCAGCCGA
>NZ_QTNF01000058.1:0-20632 GCF_003603455.1 Bacteroides sp. AM37-9
TCTTAAAAACTCAATCATCTTTTTCAGATTTACCACAACGTTTCCAGAATACTTCATTATTTTATTCAAAACTGCATAGTTTGGAATCAATTGCCACTAATGATTTTATTAGTTATTTTTAAGCAATCGTTTACCTATTGATAGTTATTTCATTGCCTAAGTAGTTTTCGTTTGACTATAGTCAAGCGATAGTTCAACATATGTCAAGCGTTCGTTCAACAACTGTCAAACGATAACTCGTTAGGCAATTGAAAGAATAATATAAGCAAGAGAAAGAAATAAAAGCTGCATATTGACGAGTTATTGTCAGCGGTAGTATCTTGGGATCATTTCCGTACCGGAATGAATTAATTTTTAGGGATATGCCGTTTTCAGACTGAGCCGAGCCCTGAGCCGCCGCCGTTTCATAATCTTAGCGGTCTAAAGTAAAACAAAAAAAAGAGAATCTAATTTCTCAGATTCTCTTTGGAGAGCGGAAGACGGGGCTCAAACCCGCGACCCTCAGCTTGGAAGGCTAATGCTCTATCAACTGAGCTACTTCCGCAATTTTTGTGGGCAAAGATGGATTCGAACCACCGAAGTCGAAAGACAGCAGATTTACAGTCTGCCCCATTTGGCCACTCTGGTATTTGCCCTTTTTTTGCTTTTGAGGAGGTTTGTTTCTCAATTGCGGTGCAAAGATACAACTATTTATTTAAACTCCAAACAAAATCGATCATTTTTATTGCAGTAATTGCACATTCGTCTCCTTTGTTACCCAGTTTGCCACCGGCACGATCCTCTGCTTGCTCCATTGTATTTGTGGTAATTAATCCGTAAATAACTGGTATATCGCCAGTTGCGTTTAATTCGGTAATTCCTTGGGTTGCTCCCATGCAAACATAATCAAAATGTGGGGTATCTCCTTTAATTACGCAACCAATTGCAATAATTGCATCAAGATCGCAATTTTCCATCATTTGGTTGGCTCCAAAAGTAAGTTCGAAACTTCCCGGTACAGTTTTCACCAGAATATTTTCGTCTTTTGCTCCATGTTTTTTTAATGTATCGACTGCGCCTTTCAGTAAAGCACCGGTAATATTGAAATTCCATTCGGATACGACGATACCAAATTTCATTGCTTCTGCATTCGGAACGGAATTGAAATCATATTCGGATAAGTTATGGTAAGCTGTTGCCATAGTTAATTAAAAGTTGAGAATTATAAAATGAAGATTTGAGAGTATGAGAGATTTAAGAAGAAAGGCACGGATTTCACGGATTCCACGGTTTTAATAGATAGTCCGCTTAATCCGGTGTAATCCGTGCCTCGATTTCCTTATATAATAGATGGTATATTATTTTTTCATCAATTTAGCTTGCTCGATATATTTGTCGATGTCCATAGCCTGATAAGATTGGAAATATTTATCCTTGATCTTAGTGTAAGCGTTTACAGCATCGTCATATTTTCCCTGTTTTACCAGGATTTCACCAGCTTGTATCAGGAAGATCGGGCTTAATGTGTTGTTGTCAGCTTTGTCTGCTGCCGACAATAAAGTAGAAGCCGCTTTGTCTAATTGGCCAAGTTGTGCGTAGCAGTTACCTGCAGCACCCAAAATTGCCGGAGCAACCATTTGGTCTTTTCCATTGAAGCTGTCCAGCATCTTCACTGCTTCTTCATATTTGCCAAGTTGTGCGTAGCAAATACCAGCATAAGCTTTTGCCAAATTGGCAGCTTTTGTTCCGCTGTAGTCATCAGCAACTTTCAGGAAACCTGTATAACCGATGCTGTCACCGTTCAAAGCCTGTTCAAAAGCATCCTGTTCAAAGTATTCCTGTCCTTTGAAAAGAGCTGCCTGTGCTTTTTCTTCACGTGGTTCAGCATAGAGGTTTTTGTACATGATAAAACCTGCTACAATAATAATCACAGCAACAACACCGCCAATAATTGCGTTTTTGTACTTGATAAGAAATGCTTCCGATTGTGTCAGTGCATCTTCTACGTTCAGATGTTCGTTCTGATTCTTTTGTTCTGCCATTTTATATGATTCTTTTTGTTATTATTCACAGTTTGATATTTCGACTCGCAAAAGTAGTTTTTTTATATCTACAAACGAAATTTAGAAGCATCTTTTTTTGTTTTACACCCGAAAACCACGAAAATCTTGCTACTTTTGTGAACAAATTAACGTGTACACAATGATACTGAAACGAATATCCATATTAAACTATAAGAATCTGGAAGAGGTAGAACTGGGATTCTCTGCTAAGCTGAATTGTTTTTTCGGACTGAATGGAATGGGAAAGACGAATTTGCTGGATGCGGTGTATTTCTTGTCTTTCTGTAAGAGCTCCGGAAACCCGATTGATTCTCAAAATATTCGTCATGAACAAGACTTTTTCGTGATTCAGGGCTTTTATGAAGCGGAGGACGGAACTCCTGAAGAGATTTATTGTGGGATGAAACGCCGTTCGAAGAAACAATTTAAGCGGAATAAGAAAGAATATAGCCGTTTTTCGGACCACATCGGTTTTCTGCCTTTGGTGATGGTTTCACCTGCCGATTCCGAATTGATAGCCGGGGGAAGTGAGGAGCGTCGTCGGTTTATGGATGTAGTGATTTCGCAGTATGATAAGGAATATCTTGAAGCGCTGATACGGTATAATAAAGCATTGGCGCAGCGTAACACATTGTTGAAGAGTGAGTTTCCGGTGGAGGAGGAGCTGTTTCTTGTATGGGAGGAGATGATGGCGCAAGCCGGTGCAATCGTATTCCAGAAACGTGAAGCGTTTATCCGGGAGTTTATTCCTATTTTCCAATCTTTCTATTCCTTTATCTCGCAGGATAAAGAGGTGGTGGGATTATCTTATGAGTCTCATGCGCGGGATGCTTCTTTGTTGGAAGTGTTGAAGCAAAGCAGGGAGAGGGATAAGATAATGGGATTCTCTTTGCGTGGGATTCATAAAGATGAGTTGAATATGTTGTTGGGTGAATTCCCGATAAAGAAAGAAGGTTCGCAGGGACAGAACAAAACGTATCTGGTAGCATTGAAACTGGCACAGTTTGATTTCTTGAAGCGTACCGGCCGGACTGTTCCTTTATTATTATTAGATGATATTTTCGATAAGTTGGATGCTTCCCGTGTAGAGCAAATAGTGAAGCTGGTGGCTGGAGACAATTTCGGGCAGATATTTATAACGGACACGAACCGGGGACATCTCGACCGTATTTTACATAAGGTAGGCAGCGATTATAAAATATTTCGTGTAGAAGAGGGCACAATTCAAGAAACGGAGGCTGATAATGAAGCGCAATGATGCCGAACAAATAGGAAAACTGATTCAACAGTTTCTTCGTCAGGAGAGTTTGGAATCTCCGCTGAACGAACAAAGACTGCTGGATGCCTGGCCTCAAATCTTGGGACCGGCGGCGGCTTATACCAGCAATCTTTATATTCGTAATCAGACATTATATGTGCATCTGACTTCCGCAGCTCTTCGTCAGGAATTGATGATGGGGCGTGAGGTATTGGTGCGCACGCTGAATCAGAGAGTCGGAGCTACCGTAATTACAAATATTATTTTTCGTTGAAGAAAGATATTCTGTCTATAACCTTTATACCTAGCTTCCGGAGTGTTTCGGTTGCACGGTTGTAATAAAAAGGGTTTTCCAAATATTGATTGTTATGGGCGTCTACGCCGATGATAGCGGTGCAACCTTCATGGGCGGCTATTTTCCAGAAATCCGGATGAGGAATGCTAGTAATACCATGAATATCATTGTACTCTTCATATCCGATATTATATTCCAACGGTAAGTTTAACCGTACTGCCGTCCGGCAGATATGTCTGCTGATTAGCTTACAATGACGATCGAACTCGGGGTAAGAACGCATAAATAAATCCGGATGGGCAAGGTAGGCAAATAGTCCGCTTTCCATTCCTTCAATAGCACTCTCTTCATAGAGTTCGAGCATGTCTACCGAATCTGTATTCCGGCCGAAGTAGGGGAACTTCTCATCTGTGTGAAAATGGTGATTTCCAAAGATGATATAGTCCAGTTTATATTCTTTGATGATTCCTTTTAACCAGTGTATGTATTCAGGAAAGTATTCGCATTCCAATCCTATTTTTATGTTGATTTGATTTTTATATTTTTCTTGCAGCGAACGGATACTTTCCACATATCCCGGTAACTCTTCGGGAAGCATCCGGATGTCGGATATATAATCAGTGTGATATTTCCACGGAGTGTGGTCAGAAAAGCCTAATTCTTGATAGCCGCCTTTGATGGCACTTAAAACAAATTCTTCGTCACTCCCTGTCGCATGATGGCAGCGGGTGGTGTGGGTGTGATAATTCGTCTTCATTGATTGTTATGATTATATCCATGCGGATGTCGAATGATTCCGCCGGAACTTCTTCTACTAATTGAAATGGGAAACAGATTCCTGCTTTATAGGCTGATGGTATGCGTGGCAGGAGACGGTCATAATATCCTTTTCCCCGCCCCAAACGGTTACCTTTAGCATCGAAAGCTACTCCGGGAACGACGATGAACTCTATGGCTGCATAGTCTGTGAATATTTCTCCGGTTGGTTCTGCTATACCGTAGATGCCGCTGATTGACATGTTTTCCGGTCCGGTGTATATCCGTAGTTCTAAATCATCGCCTACTACTACAGGGAGTAGAATCCGTTTTTCGCTACTCCATTTTTGAATAAAGGCATGTGTATCTACTTCGTCATTCAGCGAATGGTATAGTAATACAGTATTTGCCGCCCTGAAAGCCGGATGGGCTTCAAGGGCGGCAAGTATATTAGCTGATTGCAGCTTTCGCATAGTTGAATCCGCGTGTTGGGTCTTCAGTAATGCTATACGCTTGCGCAGTTCTTTTTTTCTTTCCATCTTTTTTGTCCTTTGTCACTTCTTCCTCTTCAACGGCTACCGGAGCTTTTGGGAAAGCTTCTCCTTTTTCGAGTATCTCAATGCCTTTAATGACGGTAGCATCTGTCTTGTTAAAATATTGAAGATAAGCTTCCAGTCCAAGCATATTGTAGATGATGTTACCAAAGAGGTTCTTCTCCAAAAGTTTGTATGACTTCTGAATGAGGATATTTCTTCTTTTCACTCCTTTGCTGTCGGCAAAACGGACAAACTGTTCTACCAATCCCTGATGACGAAGGTAATTCAGCAATTCTTCCTCTGTTTCATATTGGCTAAGTTTCTTCCGGTTATTGTCGGTGTACTGGAAAGCGAACTGGGTATTCACTCCCCGGCTAATAACTGTTGAAAGGTAGGAAGTGACTCCCGTAGTGTCTTGTGGTACGAATATATCCGGCATGATGCCACCACCACCATATACGGTACGTCCCAAACTGGTATTATATCGTTCACTTTCATTTAGCTTGATGCTGTCGCGAGAGAAGAATTCTCCATGTTCGTAACGGTTATAAATATCTAACTCGTAGTTGCGGTCTTTACCACTTTCGTATGGGCGTTGGATACAACGTCCGGATGGAGTGTAGTAGCGGGCGATTGTCAGACGAATAGCCGAACCATCACTGAAATCGATAGGCTGTTGCACAAGTCCCTTACCGAAAGAACGGCGTCCTACAACTGTTCCCCGGTCATTATCCTGGATAGCTCCAGTGAAGATTTCACTGGCAGAAGCAGAACTTTCGTTAATCAATACGACAAGTGGCATTTTCTGACAACTACCTGTACCGTTAGCATATTCTTCAGCACGTGGATATTTACGGCCTTGAGTATATACGATCAGCTTGCCTTCAGGTAGGAATTCATTTACCATGCGGATGGCAGCTTCCATATATCCTCCGGTATTATCGCGCAGGTCAATGATCAGACCTTTACATTTTTTATGGTTGAGTTGCGCTAATGCATTGAGCAATTCTACATGGCTGGTACGTCCGAATTTGCTGACTTTCACGTAACCGATGTCATCGTTTAGCATATAAGCTGCATCAACGGTATTTTGAGGAATGTCTCCACGGGTAATGTTGAAATGCAATAAGTCTTTTTCTCCTGTTCGTTTGATACCTAATTTCACTTGTGAACCTTTCGGGCCTTTCAGAGTGCGCATAGCCCGTTCGTTGGTTACTTTCTTACCGACAAACAAACTGTCGTCCACGGTAACAATACGGTCGCCCGCCATCAATCCTATCTTTTCAGAAGGGCCACCCTGAACGACTGCATTCACATGAATGGTGTCGTTCTGTATAGTAAACTGGATACCGATCCCGCTAAAGCTACCTTCCAGTTCCGAGTTGACTTCTTCGAGATTTTGGGCTGGGATATAAGTTGAATGTGGATCTAATTCGGCCAGAATTTGCGGCATGGCTTTTTCCACTAAATCGGTCATGTTTACGGTGTCGACATATTGATCGTCTACAATGCGTAACAATGCGTTTAGCTTATTGGAGGAACCGTTGATAATACCCAAACGGTTGCCGGCAAAATGCTTGGCATAAAATGTACCGATAAGAATCCCGACTACCACGCTGACTGCTATGATGACAGGTGTAAAACGTGAAGAGTTTTTTGTACTCATGTCTATTCCTTTTTTTTAACGTTCGTCTTCTTATATATTCGGAGAGGAATGGTTATCTAATTCTGTGTAGATAACTTCGATTCCCGCCCGTTTTAATAACTCAATTCCATCTTCCAGGCGGTAATGTTCGGAGTAAACTACCCGTTTGATCCCTGCCTGTATGATTAACTTTGCACATTCGATGCAAGGAGAGGCGGTGACGTACATGGTAGCACCGTCGCTACTGTTGTTTGAACGTGCTATTTTGGTAATGGCATTTGCTTCCGCATGCAGAACGTATGGTTTTGTCAGATTATTTTCATCTTCGCATACATTCTCAAAACCGGAAGGCGTTCCGTTATATCCGTCAGAGATAATCATTTTATCTTTAACAATTAAAGCTCCTACTTTGCGGCGTTGGCAATAGGAATTTTCAGCCCATATACTGGCCATGCGTATATAACGTTTGTCAAGTTCTAATTGTTTCTTTTCAGTGTCCATGTTGTTTACTATTTATTACTAACTACCCGGAAAACCATACGGAAAGTTTGTTTACCGGATGCCGGTTTGTATAAAAGGTATAAGTTATTACTATCTCCTTCGTAAGATGTAGCAGCATTAAGCCCCTCTATAAAATTTCTGGCGAGTTGGTCGTTACCATAATTACCTGCAGTGGTAACAGTAGCTTTAAAGCTGTTGTTTTTGGCATTGGCGCTCCATTTTCCTTCAAAAGTACTGGTTGCAATGACAGTCCCTTTTATATTTCCGTTCATAACATCTCCATCTACTGTACCATCAAATACGATGTTGTATGTACCATTCTTATTAAGCTCTTTGATACTTGCTTTTTCTTGTTCCTCATTCTCCCAAAAGCCAAACATCTCATGACCTCCATCCACAGTGATATAATTTAGTTTCCACGTTTTTCCTGTAAAGATAGCGGCTACATCGTCCGAATCATTACACCCTGAAAATAAAGGAAGCAATAGTAATAATCCTACTATTTTATAGATATTCTTCTTCATACGGTTATGTTTAATACTTAATACCTTATACTTAATACTTATTTCTTTATCCCATTTCTGATTAATAAAGCATCAATACTTGGTTCCTGCCCGCGGAAACGTTTATAAAGTACCATCGGATGTTCCGTTCCTCCTTTCGACAGAATATTGTTGCGGAACGAGTCTGCAACTTCCTGATTGAATATTCCTTTTTGCTTGAACAATGAGAAAGCGTCAGCATCCAGTACTTCCGCCCATTTATAACTATAGTATCCGGCGGCATATCCACCAGCAAAGATATGGGAAAACTGCGTACTCATGCAAGCTTCTGGTACAATCGGCAATATTTGTGCATCCTTCCAGGCTTCCTGTTCATAAGCTTTCACGTCTCCTTCAAAAGGAGTGTCGCGAGTATACCACGCCATATCAAGTAAACCGAAACTTAGTTGCCGCAGACAAGCATAAGCAATATTGAAATTAGAAGCGTCTACAAGACGTTTTATTAATTCATCCGGTAAAACTTCTCCTGTCTGATAATGACGGGCAAATGTATTTAGGAAATCTTTCTCTATGGCGAAGTTCTCCATAATCTGCGAAGGAAGCTCCACAAAGTCCCAATATACATTGGTTCCGCTTAAACTTCTGTAAGTGGAATTGGCAAACATACCATGCAGGCTATGTCCGAACTCATGCAAGAATGTTTCTACTTCATTGAATGTTAATAAAGCAGGCTTATTCTCGGTTGGCTTGGTAAAGTTCATCACAACGGATACATGCGGACGGCTGTTTTCGCCAGTCTTTTTATCTATCCATTGGTCTTTGTAACTCGTCATCCAAGCTCCGGCGCGCTTACCTAAACGCGGGTGGAAGTCAGTATATAAGACGGCTAAGAATTTTCCGTCTTTATCAAACACTTCAAAGGCTTCCACTTCTTTATGGTAAACCGGAATTTCTGTATTTTTCCGGAAAGTAATTCCATATAACTTTTCAGCTAGTCCAAACACTCCTTTTTTCACTTGTTCCAATTCGAAGTAAGGACGGAGCATTTCTTCATTGATATTGAATTTTTTGTCTTTCAGTTTGTTTGAGTAATAACTCCAGTCCCAAGGCATTACAACGAAATCATCTCCCTGCTCTTCGCGGGCCAGTTCTTGGATTTCTTTGTATTCTTGTTGTGCGGTAGGAGCGTATGCTTCCAACAGTTGGTTGAGCAGTTTGTATACAGACTCACTGTTTTCAGCCATTCTTTTCTTTAGCGTATATTCCGCATAATCTTTGTATCCCAATAGCTGGGCTATTTTCATACGTGTATTGGCTATATTTTTTACGATATCGATATTATTGAATTCGTTATCGTGCGTACATTTTGTATTGTAAGCCATATACAATTTCTGGCGTAAATCACGATTGTCGGAATACGTCATAAAAGGAACGTAGCTTGGAGCATGAAGCGTGAACGCCCATCCTTCTTTTTCTTCGCTCTTGGCTGTTTCAGCAGCAGCTTCTATGATAATTTCGGGTAATCCGGCGAGACTTTCCTTTTTTGTCAACAGCATCTGATAGGCATTTGTCTCTTTCAGGTTGTTTTCACTGAAAGTAAGCGTCAGTTTACTCAACTCGTTAGTCAGGCGGCGGTACTCTTCCCGCGCTTCTCCTTCCAAATTGGCACCATGACGAACAAAACTGTTGTATGCATTTTCCAGTAACTGTTTTTGTTCCTGTGTCAGTTGCAAAGTCTCTTTTTGGTTGTACACTTCTTTCACACGTGCGAATAACTTTTCATTCAGTGTGATATTATTGCTGTGTTCACTAAGCAACGGCATAATCTTTTGAGCGAGTTCTTGCAGATCGTCATTCGTTTCTGCGCTCAACATATTACCGAAGACGGCAACTACTTTATCCAGTAATTCCCCTGATTCTTCGAAAGCTTCTATCGTATTGCTAAAATCAGCCTTTTCCGGATTCTGTATGATAGCCTCTATTTCAGCATTTTGCAGCTTGATTCCTTCGAGGATAGCAGGCTCATAATGTTCAGTTTCAATCCGGTCGAACGGCACGGTTCCGTGCGGCGTATGGTATTGCCCGTAGAAAGGATTCTGGGCGTTTGTTATATTGCTCATAGTGCAAACTAGTATCAATGTTATTAATAATCTCTCCATAGAAGTACAAAACTACTAAAATTGTTGCTTATTCAACGGATAACACGTTGCTTTTTAACAATATATAAAATGAAATGTATAAAAAAACCGCTACGGTTTCCCGCAGCGGTTTTCTATATGGTTCAAGCTTCTAATTAAGCGTTAACTGATGCCATGTGAGCGATCAAGTCAAGTACTTTGTTAGAGTAACCGATTTCGTTGTCATACCAAGATACAACTTTAACGAAAGTATCAGTCAAAGCGATACCTGCTTTAGCGTCGAAGATAGAAGTACGAGCGTCACCTAAGAAGTCAGAAGAAACTACTGCATCTTCAGTGTAACCCAGGATACCTTTCAATTCGCCTTCAGAAGCTTCTTTCATTGCAGCGCAGATTTCAGCGTAAGTAGCCGGTTTAGCCAAGTTAACTGTCAAGTCAACTACAGATACGTCCAAAGTCGGAACACGCATAGACATACCAGTCAATTTGCCGTTCAATGCAGGGATTACTTTACCTACAGCTTTAGCAGCACCAGTAGAAGAAGGGATGATGTTGCCAGAAGCAGCACGACCACCTCTCCAGTCTTTCATAGAAGGACCGTCAACTGTTTTCTGAGTAGCAGTTGTAGAGTGAACTGTAGTCATCAAACCGTCAAGGATACCGAACTTGTCGTTCAATACTTTAGCGATAGGAGCCAAACAGTTAGTAGTACAAGAAGCGTTAGATACAAATTGAGTACCTTTTACGTATGTCTTTTCGTTTACACCGCAAACGAACATCGGAGTGTCATCTTTAGAAGGAGCTGACATTACAACATATTTTGCACCAGCTTCGATGTGAGCCTGAGCTTTGTCTTTGCTCAAGAACAAACCTGTAGATTCAACAACGTATTCTGCACCTACTTCGTTCCATTTCAAGTCAGCCGGATTTCTTTCAGCTGTGATACGGATAGCTTGACCGTTAACGATCAATTTGCTGTTTTCAACATCTGCTTCGATAGTACCGTCGAATTGACCGTGCATTGTATCATACTTCAGCATGTAAGCCAAGTAATCAACCGGGCAAAGGTCATTGATACCTACGATTTGAATATCGTTTCTTGTCATTGCAGCGCGGAAAACGAAACGTCCGATACGTCCGAATCCATTAATACCTACTTTAATCATTTTGTTTAAACTTTTAAGGGTTTTATAATATTTGTTCAAATATCTCTCTACCTCCGCACTTGTTTTATTTTCAAATGCGGTGCAAAATTACAAAAATGTTTTTATATTCGCGCATTAAATTCACATTAAATATTGAAAAAAGATGGGAAAGAGTACATTTTTACAGGACTTTAAGGCGTTTGCCATGAAAGGTAACGTCATAGACATGGCTGTCGGTGTTGTTATTGGTGGTGCGTTTGGAAAAATCGTATCATCATTGGTTGCTAATGTTATTATGCCTCCGATTGGTTTATTGGTTGGCGGTGTGAACTTTACGGATTTGAAATGGGTGATGAAAGCGGCAGAGATCGGTGCTGACGGTAAGGAGATAGCTCCGGCTGTGACATTGGATTATGGTCAGTTTCTGCAGGCCACCTTTGATTTTCTGATTATCGCTTTTGCTATATTTTTATTTATACGTTTGATTACGAAACTGACAACTAAAAAACAGGCAGAAGTGGCGGCTGCTCCTCCAGCTCCTCCTGTGCCAACGAAGGAAGAAGTTTTGTTGACGGAGATACGTGATTTGCTGAAAGAAAAAAATAATTGATTCTAATTAAAATGAAGGAGATTTCGGGTGTAAACTTGTGAATCTCCTTTATTTTTCTCTTCATTATTAATATAGATTGCGTACTTTTTTCTACTTTTGCAACTCAATTTATTCAAAATCCAACCATTGATATGCAGGAAAAAATAATAATTCTTGATTTCGGTTCGCAGACAACACAGCTCATAGGTCGCCGTGTACGTGAATTGGATACGTATTGTGAAATCGTTCCTTATAACAAATTTCCTAAAGAAGACCCGACTATTAAAGGAGTCATTCTCTCCGGAAGTCCTTTTTCGGTTTACGATAAAGATGCTTTCAAAGTAGATTTGAGTGAAATTCGTGGTAAATATCCGATATTGGGTATTTGTTATGGTGCACAGTATCTGTCATACACCAATGGCGGAAAAGTGGAACCGGCCGGAACACGTGAGTATGGGCGTGCGCATTTGGCTTCTTTCTGCAAAGATAATGTACTGTTTAAAGGAGTGCGTGATGGGTCGCAGGTGTGGATGAGTCATGGAGATACGATTACTGCTATTCCTGCAAGTTTCAAAAAAATAGCTTCAACAGATAAAGTAGAGATTGCTGCTTATCAGATAGAAGGGGAGCAGGTATGGGGTGTTCAGTTCCATCCGGAAGTATTCCATAGTGAAGACGGAACTCAAATCCTGAAGAACTTTGTGGTAGATGTTTGCGGCTGCAAGCAAGACTGGTCGCCGGCTTCTTTTATTGAGAGCACGGTTGCCGAACTGAAAGATCAGTTGGGTGATGATAAGGTTGTTCTCGGTTTGAGTGGTGGAGTCGATTCATCGGTTGCGGCAGTGCTGCTGAATAAAGCTATTGGCAAAAACTTGACTTGTATCTTTGTAGATCATGGTATGCTGCGTAAGAATGAGTTCAAGAATGTGATGAAAGATTACGAATGTCTCGGTCTGAATGTGATTGGCGTTGATGCCAGCGAAAAGTTCTTTACGGAACTGGCTGGTGTGGCCGAACCGGAAGCTAAACGTAAGATTATAGGTAAGGGCTTCATCGATGTGTTCGATGTAGAAGCTCATAAGATCAAAGACGTGAAATGGCTGGCCCAAGGTACAATCTATCCGGATTGCATCGAGTCATTGTCTATCACGGGTACAGTGATTAAGAGCCATCATAATGTAGGTGGACTTCCTGAAAAGATGAATCTGAAATTGTGTGAGCCACTTCGTTTGTTGTTTAAGGATGAAGTTCGTCGGGTAGGTCGTGAGTTGGGTATGCCGGAACATCTGATTACCCGCCATCCGTTCCCGGGACCGGGGCTGGCAGTGCGTATTCTAGGTGATATTACTCCTGAAAAAGTACGTATCCTGCAGGATGCTGACGATATTTTTATTCGGGGATTGCGTGACTGGGGATTGTATGATAAAGTATGGCAGGCAGGAGTTATCTTGTTGCCAGTACAGTCTGTAGGCGTGATGGGAGATGAACGTACGTACGAAAGAGCAGTTGCTTTACGTGCTGTGACATCTACAGATGCCATGACAGCCGACTGGGCGCATCTGCCTTATGAATTTATGGGTAAGGTATCGAATGATATTATTAATAAGGTGAAGGGAGTGAACCGTGTAACCTATGATATCAGTTCTAAACCACCAGCAACCATTGAGTGGGAATAATAACACTTTATAATCTAAAAATAGCCTCAATAGGAATTCCTGTTGAGGCTATTTTATGATGAATAGGTCTTTTTATAATGAGCCAGTCAGTATCTATTCGCTTACCAGCTTCTGTGCATCCGGAATAAGAATCTCTTTCCGGCGTAATTCTAATAATCCTTTGTCTTGTAGCTCATTGAGTGCTTTTGAAGTATTCAGCCGGGTGTCATCTAAGTAGCGGGCAAGATCGTCCATCTTCATTTTGAATATCTTTTCTCCCTGAATCTTTTCACAATGCAACAGAAAAAAGCGAATGATTTTCTCTGTTAAATCCTGTGTCGGCTCTTCCCATAAGCGGGAGTAAAGATTTTGTGCCCGGTTACTTACGATATTCATATAGTTGAGCCGGAATATTTCATATTTGAACAGATCGCTAAGTACAAATGCTTTGCTGATACTGACAGTATGCGCTTCTGTATGTGCCACATAAGCAGAAGTGTAATGAGTGTTCATGCCAAACAGCGACTGTGGTTCCAGCAGGTAAGGTGCTTCCATCTGTTCAATGACGGTGTATATATTTTCTTTGGAATTTGTGACAATAGAAACCTCGCCTTTTAACAGGAAGCAGAGTTGTTTACACGGACTACCACTCTCAATGATAGTTTCTCCTACTTTATGCTTGATAAAGTGTAGCTTGACCTTATCCAGAATACTTGTGAAATCTTCATGACAAAGACCTTGAAATAAAGGCAATTGGAGCAAAGTGTCGAACATTGTTTCCATATGTTGTAATCTCTTGTTAATCGTACAAATTTACTCATAATACAACACGGCTGTCAATATCTGACCCTTCTTTTTGTTTTTTTTATTGTTTGAATGTATAAAAATAGAGTATATTTGCAGAAAAAAAGGAGGAAATTATGTTTGCAGGCTTCAATTGGCAACAGATGGTTAGTGCGTTTATCGTACTTTTTGCCGTGATAGACATTATCGGCTCTATACCTATTATAATTAACCTGAAAGAAAAAGGGAAAGATGTGAATGCAATGAAAGCTACCGTCATCTCTTTTGCTTTGCTGATCGGATTTTTCTATGCGGGAGATATGATGCTGAAACTCTTCCATGTAGATATCGAATCGTTTGCAGTTGCCGGTGCGTTTGTTATCTTCCTCATGTCTTTGGAGATGATTTTGGATATTGAGATTTTCAAAAATCAGGGTCCTATCAAAGAAGCTACTTTGGTGCCGCTTGTCTTTCCTTTGTTGGCAGGTGCCGGAGCTTTCACTACTTTGCTTTCTCTTCGGGCGGAATATGCCAGTATCAATATCATTATAGCTTTAGTATTGAACATGATCTGGGTTTACTTTGTAGTGAGTATGACTGGTCGTGTAGAACGTTTCTTGGGAAAAGGTGGTATCTATATTATTCGTAAGTTTTTTGGTATCATCTTATTGGCTATTTCTGTAAGGTTGTTTACGGCCAATATAACCTTATTGATTGAAGCGTTGCATCGGTCTTGATTAGGCTTAATCCTTCTTGTTAAATTGAATTCTATTGTATCGGTTGTGCCATCGTGTTGGCACAACTGTGACATGCCTCTGTCACAAGCGTGCCACTTCGATGGCACAAGTCTGCCAATATGGGTGACATGAGTTGGCATTTATAGCGTTTCTTCTTCTGCTGCTGCAGTTGTTGCTTCTTCTTCTGTATTCTCTTCCTCTTCCGTTTCATCTGCAAAAGGTTCCGGCCGTTGCGGTCCGTGATTTACGAAAACGAAAGCGCAGAGCGTTCCCATAATTCCTCCGCTAAGATGTCCTTCCCACGACATATTGGTAGGGGAGAAATAAGGAAACATATGCCATATAATTCCTCCATATAAAAAGGTGACAAGTAAAGAGATGGCAATGAGTGGAACATATTTGCGGAGAATACCACTGAAAAAGAGGAAGAAGGCAAAGCCATAGATCAGTCCGCTGGCACCGATGTGCCATCCCGGTTTTCCGATCAGGAAAGTAAGTAGTCCGCTTCCGAGCCAAATGAGAATAAAAATTTTACCGGCTATTCCCCGGTAAAAGTAAAAAAGACACCATGACAAGAAGAATAAAGGGATTGTATTTGCTAATAGATGACTGAACCCGCTGTGTATCAGCGGATGGGTTAAAATGCCGGTCAGTCCCCGTTTCTCCATAGGATATACCCCCAAGCGAGAGAAGTCCCAGTCCATCCCGACTTCCATAATCTTGAGTATATAGAGAATAAAAATAAGGAACAAAGGCTTTGCTGCAGCCAGCATGATACGCTGAATATCTTGCTTCATGACATTCTTTTCTTTAGATATTTTACGCAATACTACGAATATTTGCACAAAATCTGAAAATAAAAAGCCTTTTTATTTTTGTTTTTATCTATAATTTGTACATTTGGGCGTTATACCTATTGTATATGCTGCTACAGCCAATATATACGGTATGTAACAATAAATAGATATACGATATAATGACCAATAATTAACCTTTAATAATGCACAACTATGAGTTATTTACGATTTGACAAGACCCTCATGACGAATCTGGAAGAATCTCTTCAGAGAGAAATCCTCCGGACGAACAAAGCAGGAGCTTATCATTGTACGACGATTGTTGATTGTAACACACGCAAATATCACGGCCTGTTGGTAATTCCAGTTCCCAATCTCGACGATGAAAATCATGTGCTGCTATCTTCTCTTGATGAAACGGTAATTCAACACGGTGCGGAGTTTAACTTGGGATTGCACAAATATCAGGGAAACAGCTTTAGTCCTAACGGGCACAAGTATATCCGTGAGTTTGACTGTGAGCATATCCCGGCAACAACTTACCGTGTCGGAGGTGTAATCCTCCGCAAAGAAAAAATCTTTGTACATCATGAAAATAGAATCCTGATTCGTTATACTTTACTTGATGCGCACTCGGCTACAACCCTGCGCTTCCGGCCGTTCCTTGCTTTCAGAAGTGTACGTGAGTACACTCACGAAAACCCACAGGCAAGTCGCGAGTATCAACTGGTGGAAAATGGTATTAAAACCTGTATGTATCCCGGTTATCCGGAACTTTACATGCAGTTGAATAAAAAGTGTGAATTTCATTTCATGCCCGACTGGTATCGGGGGATTGAATACCCGAAAGAACAGGAACGTGGATATGACTTCAATGAAGACCTTTATGTTCCCGGCTATTTCGAAGTGGATATAAAGAAAGGAGAGAGTATTGTATTCTCTGCCGGAACTTCAGAAGTAACTCCTCGTAGACTGAAACAAACATTTGAGGCTGAAGTAGCTGATCGTACCCCACGTGATAGCTTTTACCACTGTCTGAAAAATTCCGCTCATCAGTTCCATAACCAACAGGAAGATGAACATTATATTCTTGCCGGTTATCCGTGGTTTAAATGCCGTGCTCGTGATATGTTTATCGCCTTGCCTGGACTGACGCTTGCGCTTGATGAGATCGACCAGTTTGAGGATGTGATGAAAACGGCGGAAAAGGCGATTCGTAATTTTATTAATGAAGAACCTGTTGGATACAAGATTTATGAAATGGAGCATCCTGACGTTTTGCTTTGGGCTGTCTGGGCTATGCAGCAATATGCCAAAGAGACTTCCCGCGAACAATGCCGTCAGAAATATGGAGAGCTTCTGAAAGATATTATGGAGTTTATCCGTCAGCGAAGACATGAGAATCTTTTCTTGCATGATAATGGATTACTTTTTGCCAATGGTACGGACAAAGCGATTACATGGATGAATTCTACTGTGAACGGCCATCCGGTGATTCCTCGTACTGGATATATTGTTGAATTTAATGCGTTATGGTATAATGCACTGCGTTTTATCGCTGATTTGGTGCGTGAAGGTGGTGACGTGTACTTGGCAGATGAACTTGATGCACAGGCAGAAGTGACTGGAAAATCTTTTGTCGAGGTATTCCGTAATGAATATGGTTATTTGCTTGATTACGTAGACGGTAATATGATGGACTGGAGTGTACGTCCTAATATGATATTTACCGTAGCGTTTGATTATTCTCCTTTGGATCGTGCGCAAAAGAAACAGGTGCTCGATATTGTGACCAAAGAGCTGCTCACTCCGAAAGGAATTCGTTCGTTGAGTCCGAAGAGCGGTGGATATAATCCGAACTATGTAGGTCCGCAGATACAACGGGATTATGCTTATCATCAGGGAACTGCTTGGCCTTGGTTGATGGGATTCTATCTGGAAGCTTATCTTCGAATTTATAAGATGAGCGGGTTGTCATTCGTTGAACGTCAGCTGATTAGTTATGATGATGAGATGACAAGCCACTGTGTTGGTTCCATTCCCGAATTGTTTGATGGGAACCCGCCTTTCAAAGGACGTGGCGCAGTATCGTTTGCGATGAATGTAGCAGAAATACTGCGTGTCTTAAAGCTACTGTCTAAGTATTATTAAAAAAGGAGGAACGAAGATGAAAGTTTTAATGTTTGGATGGGAATTCCCTCCCAAAATATATGGTGGTCTTGCGGTTGCTTCTTATGGAATAACTAAAGGATTGAGTCTGCAAGGTGATATGGAGACGATTTTCTGTATGCCTAAACCTAGCGGCGAAGAAGAGAAGTTCTTGAAAATAATCGGTATGAATCAAGTACCCATCGTGTGGCGTGATGTCCACTATGACTACTTGAAATCCCGCTTGTTGGAAATGACACCGGAAGAATATTACTCTTTCCGCGACCATATCTATGCCGATTTTTCTTATATGCATGTAAATGATTTGGGATGTATGGAATTTGCAGGTGGTTATCCCGGGAACTTGCACGAAGAAATTAATAATTTCTCGATCATTGCCGGAGTAGTAGCCCGTCAGCAGGAGTTTGATATCATTCATGCGCATGACTGGCTGACTTACCCTGCCGGAGTACATGCCAAGATGGTTAGCGGAAAGCCGCTTTGCATCCATGTGCATGCTACGGATTTTGACCGTTCTCGTGGCAAAGTCAATCCTACTGTTTATTCGATTGAGAAGAATGGTATGGATCATGCCGATTGTATCATGTGCGTATCCGAGCTAACTCGTCGCACTGTTATTAACGAGTATCATCAGGACCCCAGAAAGGTATTTGCAATGCATAATGCTGTTTATCCATTGTCGCAGGAACTGCTGGATATTCCGCGTCCCGATCACTCAAAAGAAAAGGTGGTCACTTTCCTCGGACGTATTACGATGCAGAAAGGACCGGAATATTTTGTAGAAGCTGCTGCGCTTGTATTGCAGCGTACTCGTAATATTCGTTTTGTAATGGCGGGGTCGGGCGATATGTTGAATGCCATGATTAACCTGGTGGCCGAACGTGGTATTGCCGATCGATTCCACTTCCCGGGCTTCATGAAAGGTAGACAGGTATATGAGGTTTATAAGAACAGTGATGTATTTGTCATGCCGTCTGTCTCTGAACCTTTCGGTATCGCTCCGCTGGAAGCTATGCAGTGTGGAACACCTTCCATCATTTCTAAGCAATCTGGATGTGGCGAGATTCTTGATAAGGTGATAAAAACTGACTATTGGGATATTCATGCGATGGCTGACGCTATCCATTCTCTGTGTACCAATCCGTCTCTTTTCGAATATCTCAAAGAAGAGGGAAAGAAGGAAGTAGATGGGATTACGTGGGAAAAAGTCGGCTTGAGAATCCGTGCTCTCTACGAGTCTGTGTTAAGAAACTATGGTAAATAACAAAACAATAAATAAAAATGAGAACTATCTGTCTTTATTTTGAAATACATCAAATTATCCATTTGAAACGTTATCGTTTCTTCGATATTGGTAATGACCATTATTATTATGATGATTATGCCAACGAAACGGGTATGAATGAGGTCGCTGAACGTTCGTATATTCCTGCTCTCAATACATTGATTGAGATGGCGAAAAACTCGGGGGGGGCTTTTAAAGTAGCGCTTTCTATCTCGGGAGTAGCCTTGGAACAATTGGAAATTCATGCTCCGGCAGTCATTGATTTATTGCACCAGTTGAATGAAACTGGGTGTTGCGAGTTCTTATGTGAGCCTTATTCGCATGGTTTGTCTTCACTGGCCAATGAGGATTGCTTCCGTGAAGAAGTACTTCGTCAACGTGATAAGATGAAACAGATGTTTGGTAAAGAACCGAAAGTGTTCCGCAATTCTAGTCTGATTTATTCTGATGAAATTGGTGGATTGGTAGCTTCTATGGGCTTCAAAGGGATGTTGACGGAAGGTGCTAAACATGTGTTGGGATGGAAGAGCCCGCATTATGTTTATCACTGTAATCAGGCTCCAAGTCTTAAGCTCTTGTTGCGGGATTTCAAACTCTCTGACGACATCAGTTTGCGTTTCTCTAATTCAGATTGGGCGGAATATCCTTTGTTTGCCGATAAGTATATTAATTGGATCGATGCATTGCCACAAGAAGAACAAGTCATCAATATCTTTATGGAATTGAGTGCACTTGGTATGGCTCAACCGTTATCTTCCAATATTCTTGAATTTATGAAGGCACTGCCTGAATGTGCAAAAGCTAAGGGAATCACGTTCTCTACACCGACGGAAATCGTAACGAAGCTGAAATCAGTGTCGCAGCTTGATGTTGCCTATCCGATGTCATGGGTAGATGAAGAAAGAGATACTAGTTGTTGGCTGGGTAATGTTATGCAACGTGAGGCTTTCAATAAACTGTATAGTGTAGCCGAACGTGTTCATTTATGTGATGATCGTCGTATTAAGCAGGATTGGGATTACTTGCAGGCCAGCAATAACTTCCGTTTTATGACAACGAAGAACAATGGGATGTGGTTGAACCGTGGTATCTATGATTCTCCTTATGATGCTTTCACCAACTATATGAATATTTTGGGTGACTTTATCAAACGGGTAGATGCACTGTATCCTGTTGATGTAGACAGTGAAGAACTAAATTCTTTGTTGACTACCATTAAGAATCAGGGGGATGAGATTACTGAATTGGAAAAGGTATTGGCTAAATTACAGGCAAAAGTAGAAGCGGCAAAGAAAACGGCGGTCAAAAAGGCTACTAATGCTAAAGAGCCGGTAGTGAAAGAGGCCCCTGCTACTAAATCAAAACCTGCTGCAAAGAAAGCTGAAGTAAAGAAAGCAACAGCCGAGTCGAAGAAGTCTACGGGGAAAGCTAAAAAGGCTGCTGTTAAATAAGAAGTATAAGAATCTATTATATGGAACCGTGAGTGAGATAAAATCAAACTCACGGTTTTTATTATGGATTAAGTTAAGATCTTTGTAGGAGAATATACTTTTGTAAGATAGTAATAACGCTATCCGATAGAAATAGTGACGCTATATGGTGACGATACCGTTAATATCCTAAGCATATACCGTCACTATTTCTTCTATATTAATCAGGAATCTTAGGCTTATTTATAACTATAACGTACGCTAGCAAAGATTGCTGTTTGAGCGGTTTTATTATGGAATTATTTTATCTGACTTCGGCTCACCCGATAATCATTGGGGGTATGCATAAATCTTAGCCAGTCTAAAGA
>NZ_QTNF01000059.1:0-18670 GCF_003603455.1 Bacteroides sp. AM37-9
TATGCATGAAGGGAATTGACTAAACTTAATCCCCCAAGAATTACAACTGAGCCTCCTATTTGCTACCCAATTTATTTTGGCTCCTTATATAATAAAGAGCTATGGTGCAAATCTTATTGAAGACAATTATGAGTATTCGGGAGTTAATTAAGGGAGAAAGACTGTCGAAAAGGATATCTTTGGAAATATCATCATTCGTGATGATAAAGGCAATAGGAAGACCATTGAAAAGGATATTTTTGGGAATATCACTATTCGTGATGATAAAGGCAATAGAAAGACCATTGAAGAGGATATTTTTGGAAATATTACCATTCGTGATGATAAGGGCAATAGAAAGACTATTGAAAAAGATATTTTTGGGAATATCACCATTCGCGATGATAAAGGTAATAGAAAGACTATCGAAGAGGATATTTTTGGAAATACCATCATTCGCGATGATAAAGGTAATAGAAAGACTATCGAAGAGGATATTTTTGGAAATACTATCATTCGAGACAATAAAGGTAATAGAAAGACGATTAAAAAAGATATCTTTGGGAATACCATTATCGAAGATGGCAAAGGCAATAGAACAACCATTAAAAAAGATATTTTTGGGAACGAAATAATTGAAAGTAGTGATGGTCATAGAAAAATTATCAAAAAGGATATTTTTGGAAATACAGTTATTGAGGATTATTAAAAGGTTATATTTATAAGGAGGAAATGTATCAGACTTATCTTCTTGTACTGATTTAGGGGTTAGATCGATTAACTGATAATGTGAAATTAATGGTGATATTAAAGAAATATTTATGATCTTTGTACCCATGAATATCGGAAATTAGTTGAATAGATTGATGAATCGTATAAAAGGTATACTTTATGCAGCGGTGTCTTCCTCTACTTTTGGACTGGCTCCGTTCTTTTCCCTCACTTTATTGTTGGCAGGTTTTTCAGCTTTCGAAGTGCTTTCCTATCGTTGGGGAGTGGCGACAATTGCGTTGACTCTGTTCGGATGGTGTTCGGGATGTAGTTTTCGATTGGAAAAGAAGGATTTTTTAGTTGTTCTTTTATTAAGTTTGTTGAGGGCAGTTACTTCATTCAGTTTGCTTATAGCATATCAGAATATAGCTACCGGGGTGGCGTCAACCATTCATTTTATGTATCCGTTGGCGGTATCTCTAGTTATGATGTACTTCTTTCAGGAGAAGAAATCCCTTTGGGTGATGTTTGCGGTCTTCATGTCCTTGTTAGGAGCGGCCTTGCTTTCATCGGGGGAACTGGAGGCGAAAAATGGTGATACGATAGTCGGACTGGTAGCAGCTTGTGTTTCTGTGTTTTCCTATGCGGGGTATATTGTTGGTGTACGAATGACACGCGCTGTTCGAATCAATTCCACTGTACTGACTTGTTATGTTATGGGGTTAGGAACCGTTCTTTATTTTATAGGTGCTCTGACTACTTCCGGGCTTCGGCTGGTAGCTGACGGTTATACCTGGTTGATTATTTTGGGACTTGCATTACCGGCTACAGCCATTTCTAATATAACATTGGTACGAGCTATTAAATATGCAGGGCCTACGTTGACATCTATTTTAGGTGCGATGGAACCATTGACAGCTGTGGTGATCGGAGTTTTTGTGTTTAAAGAACTATTTACTCTGAATAGCGCTATTGGGATTATTTTAATTCTGTTGGCTGTGAGTGTGGTAATATTTCGTAAACAAAAAAATGAAAGAGTATAAATAAAAAAAATGCTGTTTTACCTGATCGGATAAACAACATTTTTATAGGAGAGCCTCTTGTCGGATTCGAACCAACGACCCCGAGATTACAAATCACGTGCTCTGGCCAACTGAGCTAAAGAGGCGTTTTTCTTTTGCGGGTGCAAAGGTATGAATTTCTTTTAAAAATGCAAATACATCGCATACTTTTTTTATATTTGCAAAGTTACCAATGATTAGATGAAAATGAAAATTATGAATGTATGTGGTATGGCGATTTTAGCCATAGGTATATGGGCTTGTTCCGGACAGAAAAAGGGGACGGCAAATGTAGAAGTTGCAACAGATAGTGTAGAAGTAGCTGCAGATGCTATATCTGTTCAGGCAGATAGTACAGGATATATTGTTCGGGTAGGAGAGATGGCTCCGGACTTTACGATTACCCTGACAGATGGTAAACAAGTGAGTCTATCTTCCCTTCGTGGTAAGGTTGTCATGTTGCAGTTTACTGCAAGTTGGTGCGGAGTTTGTCGTAAAGAAATGCCATTTATTGAGAAGGATATTTGGTTAAAGCATAAAAATAATGCAGATTTTGCTTTAATTGGCATTGACCGTGACGAACCACTTGATAAAGTATTGGCTTTTGCTAAATCTACCGGAGTGACTTATCCGTTAGGACTGGATCCGGGAGCTGATATTTTTGCGAAATATGCATTGCGTGAATCCGGAATAACAAGAAATGTGTTAGTTGATAAGGAAGGAAGAATTGTAAAACTGACTCGTTTGTATAATGAAGAAGAGTTTGCTTCTCTTGTACAGAAGATTAATGAGATGCTGAAATGAAAGAAAGCCTTCATTAGGCATTTCTGACGGAGCATTTATGAGCATATAAAAATAGTGACGCTATCCTGATGTGATGGCGTCACTATTTGGGTTATATAGTAACGCTATCCGGAACGCATACCGTCACTATATAATAATGAGCTTTTCAAGCAATACTAAGTTTGACTAGGTAATCGTAATGTTTTCCTTCTTTCACTAGTTCTGCCTTAAAACCACATTCGGAAGCGTATAAGCTAAGAGTCTGGAAATCTACATATAACCAGTCGAATGTGTCTCCTTTTACATCTTTATATTGCATTTGGAAGTCGATCTCTCCGTAATAATCTCCGGCCAGATCGATGACTATGCTGCCGTCTTCTTCTTCAAAAAGATAGCGCAAATCGCTGGAATCCATGAGTATGCATCCGCCGGGACGGAGAATACGTTTCATTCGTTGGAAGAATCCGGGCATATTATTCAGTCTTCCGATAATTCCGGAACCATTCATAAGCATCAGGATCGTATCGAATGTTTCGGTAAATGTTTCGTCAAAAAGGTTGATGAGGCGCGGATCGTTCACTCCGCGTTGTTGCATCACTTCGACGGATAACGGAGAAATATCAATGGCACACACTTCTTTTCCCATTTCCTGAAGTGCCAGTGCATGGCATCCGCTTCCGGCACCTACATCCAATATTCGCCCTGTAGCCATTTGTAGGGCGGTACGCTCTAATATAGGCATAGACTGTATACTACGGAACAATTCTTTGACGGGAATTTCATCTTCTTCGAATTGGGAAGAGAATACCCGCAAACGATCAGCTCTGTGATGGTTGAAATAATCAGAAATAGCGGCTCCCATCGGGTCCTTTTCTGCAGAAAGAGTTGTTGTTGCCATTGGTGGTTACGATTGTTAACTCTGCAAAGATAAATAAATCCGCAGAAAAGGGTTATCTTTGCCGTCGGAAATGTTGAATACTAATAAATGATTATATGAGTATAGAAGAAGCAATCATGGGTGGAATCGTTTTTAAAGGTAAGAAAGATAAGCCCAAAGAAGAGGAAAAAGTGAAGACGAAAGCGAAAAAAGCGACGTATATTCGTGGACAGCATGGTTCGGGTGCAGCGAAGATGAAAGCAGATATCCGGAAGAAGAGAGCTAGCCGTCATAAGAAATAAAAGTATGGTTATAAATATAATAATTTGTGTAGTATCTGTTGTACTTATGTTGCGGGGTGCTTTTCTAATTCTGAAAATGGGACTCTTGTGGATGCTTCATTGCAGGATAATAAAATCGTATGACAGGAAAACACATGGAAAGGTAGTGGATATAGAGACACAGGTAAAGTCTGATGGTATGAATATTACTGATGTATGTATACCAAAAATAAAATATAAATTGGAGGGAGAAGACGAAAAGTGTTGCCAATTTCTTCCTTCTAATCTAAAGAGTGGAGAGGAAAATAACATTTATCTTTATCCAAAACAGTATCATATAGATGATAAGGTTACCATATTGTATGATAAAGGTAAGGCGAATGATATGTTTGTGTTGCCCAGAATGCAACTAATGAGGCTGCTTGTTAACCAATTTGTTCCTGGTTGTTTTTTTATACTGGCGGCAATTTTAGGATTATGCTTTGTTTTTTAGAAACAGCATAGGCTGTCCGAAAAGCCTTAGAGGAATATTATAGAGTAGTACAATAATAGTAGAGTCAAATCAAGGTTAAAAGGGAAGAGCCCGATGCAAAACCGGACTCTTTATCAATCTTGTTAATTTTTAGAGACATTTGTTGAATATCTCTGCCTAGCAATACAAAAAGGCAACTAATTCGCAGTGAATTAGTTGCCTTATCTTTTTTATTTATTGAAGTCCCTTTTTCATCTGTTTATCTTTTTAGGGCCACTCCAAATTGTAGTAAGGGTGATTTTTTCTTTTTAGGGACTTTTGAGACGACCTCTCTTACTTCTGGGGAAGAATCTCAATCCAGTAATCGTCCGGGTCATTGATGAAATAAAGCCCCATGGCCGTGTTCTCAAAACATACACAATTCATTTCTTTGTGATAAGCTCTGATTGCATCGTAATCGCCGGCTACACGAAAGCAGAGATGGCTTTCGTTTTCTCCCAGTTCGTATGGAGCAGTATGATTTTTCAACCACGTCAATTCCAGCAAGAAACCTGTTTCGTTATCAGTCAGGTAGACTAACGTGAACGAGCCGTCGGATGCTTCCTTCCGATGATGTTCTTTTAAGCCGAGTGCTTTTTCATAAAAAGCTATACTCCGCTCCAGATTAGTGACGTTGATATTAAAATGGTCAAATTTACTTTTTATTTCCATTGTTGCGATTCTCCTTATTTTTTCATTAAAAGCTTCACGATTTCTCCAACATACGTGCGCGGTTGTCCGGCTTGCGGAGTTGTCTGTGAAGGCATTTTCTTACATTCGATAACAGCCGAAGGTGTTGTTTGGTTCGGAGCGTACAACTTTAATGTATAGCTATCTGCCTTTTCTATTGCATCGTAAGCTTGATCGGGTGAAAGTGTGCAATAGGCAACTGCTTTTCCTGATTGATAACCAAGTGCGCCACCAGCATTTGCAGTCATATTGGTCATGTTGAACTCATCTTTTCCGATGCTGATTACTAATTTTCCGCTTCCCATCAAAGCATATACTTCACCCGGGATTTGTTTCAAATCAATTTCTATATAACCCGGCATATCAGCGGAAGCCTTGCCTGCAGGAGTAGCAGGAGTGAGAGTTGCAGCAGGAACAGTGGTTTGAGCAGGTTCGCCAGTTGTCACTTTTATATCAGTCTTTTTATCTGCGCCACCAATGACAATCGGACCTGCGGCTGCAACGATTGATGGAGTTTTTTGCTCTTCTTCTTTCTTCTTTTTCTCTGTTTTCGGACGGGTGTCAGGTGCTCCGAAAGCTACCGCTACATCCATGAATATATCATCGGCGAAGTCTACAGTTTTTCTACGCCATTTGGCCAAGCCACGTACTAATTTAGTCTTAGCTTTATTGAGCGCATATTTATCAGTAATCCATTCTTCGGCTTTATATTTTTCTGTTTCACGATAAGTAAAACGGATTTTTTCAAGCTCTACCAGGCAGTTTCCGGGTTTGCAGGTAACGGTAATCTGATAGTTAACTAATGTACGGTCTAATGACAGGGCACTGGAGCTGAAAACAATCCATTCTTCTCCAATACCGGCAATTGTTCCTTTTGCTTCGTCGGAGAAAACAATGCGGCTGTCGATATTTTTATTCTCTTTCAGGCGTTCATCCATCCACTTTGTCATTGTGTCGTAGATTTGTGCCTGACTCATTCCGGGAATCTGGAACTCTTTGGAAAATACTACTTTACCTTCTACTTCAGGAACAGCTCCTGCAAGGTACCTGGTGTCATCTTTTTTCTCTTTTGCAGAATCTGCCTTCATTGCCATCGGCAATGCGAGAAACATAGTAAGAAACAGAATCGTAAATTTATTCATAATTATAATGTGTTTATTTGGTAATCTCAAAACTTTCGCCCCGACGGGTGATGCTGATAAAACGGCATCCTGCATTTTCTGCAAAACTACGAAGCGCATTTCCTCCTTCATAATCTTCACTGAAGTGCATGGGCACAAATATAGTAGTTTTTATTTGTTCGATGAACTGTTTTGCCCCTTTCATGTAATCTTTTCCCATTCTCCGATCCACCGGGAATAGCACTAGATCGATGTTAGGCACTTTTTCTTTTAAATATTTAACTTCTGCAAGGAAATCACCATTGGCTTTTCGTATCTCTTCTTCGGTCGATTCTTCACTCCAGTGCCAGTTGTTCAAGTCGCCGGCATGGAAGATACTCCAATTTTGTAAGTGAAGAAGGAACGAACTGCCGACATCTGTCGATCCGAAGGCGTCGATGCGGATCGTGTCGTCTTCGTATGTTTCTCCTTTTTTAATATAGAAAGCATCTTCGGCTTTGGCACGATGGGACTTCAGAATATCTTTGGAGAAGATGTATTGAATGTCGGGGCGTTGCTCTTTCCAAGTCAATATTTCACGGTTAAAGTGATCGGGATGGAAATGAGTAGCCAATACGTACAGTTTACCCGGCCTTTGCAGGAGATAATCATGCACGATTCCCCGGTTGTGTTCCGTTTCGGAAGAATCTTTGTAGTAATCGATGATAATGGTTACACCTTCCATTTCGATGGCGAACCCGCTGTGATAAATATAATTCAGTGTCATAGCTGACTATTTTATAGTTGCAATATTACGTATTCTCGTTGGAGTTGCCAAGAAAAATCGACGAAATCAAGGAGCAAGACGACTGATTTTCCATTCACCGTCCGGTTGTAGGGTGTATAGAAAGCGGTCGTGCAGTCGGTTGGAGCGTCCTTGCCAGAATTCAATCCTTGTAGGTGTGACGGCATATCCGCCCCAATTATCAGGTCTTTCCACTTCTTTTCCAATCCATCGGGCGGCTTCTCTGACGAAGGATCGTATCAATTGCATTCTGCTTGCTATCGGTTGACTTTGCGGAGAAATTCGTGCGCCAATCCGGCTTTTATAAGGACGCTTCCGGAAGTATTCATCCGATTCTTCCGGTGAAACTTTCGTCGCTATTCCTTCTATATGTATTTGTCTTTCGAGAGCGTGCCAGACAAAAGAGAGGGAGATAGATGGGTTTTGTGCCAATTGTTTGCCTTTGCGGCTTTCGTAATTGGTATAAAAGATAAATTTTCCATCATGGAGTCCTTTTAACAATACTGTACGTGTGGACGGTCTCCCTTCGGGGGATACAGTTCCTACAATGACCGCAGTCGGTTCGTCCACCTCTGCGTCAATCGCTTCTTGCAGCCAACGACTGAAAAGCGAAAGCGGGTCGCCGGGAAGTTCACTTTCCCGCAACCCGCCTTTCGTATATTCCTGTCGGATATCTGCTATGTTTAATTTCGCCATAAGATTATCTGGCAGCTTTAGTTTATTATTTTTAATGATGATATCACATAGGTACTTCTATTAATAGAATATGTGAGTCTTTCAATGTCTCCAGTTCAACGCTGTTCGTATCGTAAACACCCATGCCGTCACGACGTTTCAGAACTTCACCGTCTACTACTATTTCTCCTTCAATGAGGAAGATATAGACGCCTGCATGACTTTGATGCATGTGATAACCTAATTTCTTTCCGGCTTCTACTTTGCCGATGGAGAACCAGGTATCTTGCAAAAGGGAAGCAGGTGTGCTACCGTCGGGAGATACGATGACTGCCAGTTCGTTCGGACGCTCCAGTTCTGCAATGTTGAAATCCTGATATACGGGACGGGTATTCCGTTCTCTCGGCATAATCCAAATTTGCAGGAATTCCACCGGTTCTACCGGACTTGCATTAACTTCACTATGGAAGATTCCTGTTCCCGCACTCATTGTCTGAATTTCTCCGACAGTAATAATGCGGCTGTTCTTCTTGCTGTCTCCATGTTGCAGATGTCCTTTCAGAGGAATGGAAATGATTTCCATATTCTTATGCGGGTGAGTCTGAAAACCTTGTCCGGGCGCAACCTTATCATCATTCAATACGCGAAGAGCACCAAAATTGATACGGTCGGAGTCGAAGTACTCGTCAAAACTGAAAGTGTGATAACTATCCAGCCAATCATACTGGGAATGTCCTCTTGTATCTGCTTTATGTATTACTTTTTTCATAAAAACTGTCCTTTCTCTTATTTGTTTATATGTTTTGTAAACAAAGAAAGCGGCTTAAAAGTTTTATTTCTTCACTTCATTTAATAAAGGCTTGTGATTGATAAAATCTTTTATGTTTTGCAGGGTGGTTACGGCAATATTCTCCATTGCTTCATGTGTGAAAAAAGCTTGATGAGAAGTGACGATTACATTGTTGAACGAGAGCAAACGGGCGAGTACATCATCGTCGATGATGCGGTCGGATTGATCTTCATAAAAGTATTCGCTTTCTTCCTCGTATACGTCTAGTCCTGCGGAACCTATTTTCTTGTTTTTCAACCCTTCAATCAGTGCATTGGTATGAATCAATTGCCCGCGACCGGTATTGATAATCATTACTCCGTCTTTCATTTTGCTGATAGAGTAGTCGTTTATCAGGTATTTGGTCTCTTCAGTGAGCGGACAGTGTAAGGAGATAATATCCGAATTGTGGTATAGTTCGTCCAGTGAAGTATAAACTATTTGTTCTTGACGGGCGAAGTTGTAGTCCGGATAGAGGTCATAAGCCAGTACGTT
The DNA here is from genome assembly GCF_003603455.1 of Bacteroides sp. AM37-9. NCBI lineage: Bacteria > Pseudomonadati > Bacteroidota > Bacteroidia > Bacteroidales > Bacteroidaceae > Bacteroides > Bacteroides sp. AM37-9. The sequence goes on from NZ_QTNF01000059.1 coordinate 8,798, forward strand.
CATTCCGAACCCTTTTAAGATGTGAATCAGTATTTTTGCTATTTTCCCAGTGCCGATGATACCTGCTGTTTTCCCGTGCATATCGAATCCCATCAGACCGTGCAGGGAGAAATTACCGTCTTTGGTACGCCAGGAGGCGCGGGGTATTTTGCGGTTTAGCGATAGCATAAGAGCTACCGTGTATTCTGCAACAGCATAGGGAGAATAAGCGGGAACCCGCACTACGGTGATTCCGGCAGCAGCGGCAGCATTTAAATCTACATTATTAAATCCGGCACAGCGTAATGCCAGTAGTTTCACTCCGTTTGCTGCCATCACACGGATTACTTCTGCGTCGGCAACGTCGTTCACAAAGATACAGACTGCATCCACTCCTTGTGTCAGTAGTACGTTGTTTTTATTCAGATGTCCTTTATAGTAGCGTATCTCAAATCCAAACTCTTTGTTTTTGTCATTGAAAGAGGACTCGTCATAAGGCTTTGTGCCGAAAAATGCAATTGTATAGGCCATAATATTTTCAGTTTTTATTGCTTACTAGTAAACGCTAAAATAGGGTGAATTGTTTATCCTTTTGGGGGCTATAAATGTGAATTGTTTCATTAGAAACAGTTTACTTTTTCAATTAAAATAGGAGGCTAAACGAAAATAAATGCACAAACGTATCTCTCGTGTGCAATAATATCGTATCTTTGCGCCCGAAATAATTAAAAAAAGATTTAGATGAGAAAAATTTCCTTGATTGGATTTGTAATGCTAATCGTTTCAATTCCAACTTTTGCCGGAGGTCTTCTGACAAATACTAATCAACACGCTGCTTTTCTTCGTATGCTATCTCGTGGTGCTACCTTTGAAATAGACGGGGCTTTGTCCAATCCTGCCGGTTTGGCTTTTTTGCCGAATGATGGTTTCCATATGGGATTGAGTGTTCAGAGTGCCTTTCAGACGAGAAATATTGATGCTAGCTTCTATACTTATAATGGAATTGCTATGAATAATGGGAGCCCGGTTATGGTTGATGGGAAACCGGTACCAACAAAATCTGATAACCCATTTAATAAATATTATAAGGGAAAAGCTGCTGCACCGGTCATTCCTAGTGTGTTCGCAGCCTATAAGAAAGGAGATTGGACGATTTCCGGTTTCTTCGCTATAACTGGCGGAGGTGGAAAGGCTTCGTTTGATGACGGTCTGCCTATGTTCGACGCGGCTGCTATGGCGGGGATTTTTCAGGGTAGTATTCCGGGACACCTTACTCCTGGTGTACAAAGTCCTCTTGTGACTCCCAATATGTATGACATCAATAGTGCAATGGATGGTAAGCAATACATCTATTCTTTACAGTTAGGACTAACTTATAAAATTAACGATTGGCTTTCTGCATTCGCCGGTGGACGTATGAACTATTTTACAGGTGGTTATAAAGGTTTTCTAAATGCTCATCTGAAAGAAGCTTATGGTGGTGGCGAATTGATGAATTTGGAATTGGATTGTGATCAGACGGGTTGGGGATTGACTCCTGTTCTCGGTGTGGATGCCAAGTTTGGTAAATTCAATATTGGTGCGAAATATGAATTCAAGACGAACTTGAATATTGAAAACAAAACTAATAATTTGAAATATCCAGATTCGGCAGAGAGTTTGGTTGGTAGTTATAAAGACGGTGTGAATACTCCGAATGATATTCCTTCTATGCTTTCGGTAGCAGTGGCTTATGAATTCCTTCCAGTGTTGCGTGCGTCTGTAGAGTATCACTTCTATGATGATAAGAAAGCGGGAATGGCTGGTGACAAACAGAAATATCTGACAAAGGGAGCAAATGAATATTTAATGGGTATTGAATGGGATGTAACCAAGCAACTGACATTGAGCTGTGGCGGACAGATTACAGACTACGGATTATCTGACGATTTCCAAAGTGATACGAGTTTCTCTTGTGACTCTTATACATTGGGTGTTGGAGCGAAAGTGAAGTTGAGTGAAAGAGCAGCTTTGAATGTTGGTTATATGTGGACTACCTATGAAGATTATACTAAAACTTCAAAGAATTATAGTGGTACAGGATTGCCTGGTACCAATGTATATAGCCGTACCAACAAAGTATTTGGTCTTAGCATTGACTACAGATTCTAAATAAATTAGAACTCAATAAAATACGAAGTTAATAATGATGAGAGGGAGATAGCGTTTCAATGGCTGTCTCCCTCTTCAATTTTATACAATGAAATAATCTTTTATGTATATGCTGATTTAGAAAGAATACTGCACCAGCATATTCAACCGATTGGCATGACGGGTTGCGGAACTGAAATCAGTGCGCCATCCTCTCAAATATTCAACGCCGACTTGCAGATTGCTGCTTACATTCCAGAAAGCATTGGCTACCAGATATTGTCCTTTACGATAGGATTCGGGATTCTCACTAGGGTATCCATTTTCAGAATAAAGTCTGGACAGACTGTATGTTCCGGATATAAAGATGCTCGGGCAAAGATTGTATTGCAATCCTGCATACCATCCCAGCATCGGAAGAACTTGCATTTTTCCTTCCTTGTCGGGATCGGGGACGATGTCTACGTTCAGGTTGCTTAAATCATTCAGGTAGGAACCGATACCTTTTCCATAATTAAATTGTCCGTATGCCTGCAATTTCTTGGTAATATTGAAGGTTGTAGAGGCTTGCAGACCGAAGCCAGTAGCAGAATAGGCTTTCTCATGCACATTGCTCGAATAAGTCATGCTGCGGATAATGGCTCCTAATTTAATATGGCTGTTGCTGTTCCAGTTATACTGTACGGAAGTGGCAAAGTCAGGCATCCGTTGGGTGTTGATAGACAAATCATTATTGGTTGTTCCGTCTACCGAAGGCATTTCCATAGAAACACCAAACTTCCAGTTTTTCAACTTATCACACATATAGCTTAATTGCGTAGTGCGGTAAAAGGCTGATCCGTTAGGACCTGCAAAGTCGATAGTCGGAGGCAGTGCGGAGAGGTCCATGAACGAACCATAGCTGTACCCGATAGTGAAACCTAGGAATTGCGCGTAAGCGTTTTGTAATTCGAAGGTCTTTCCATCGCCACGGAAGTTTCCGGCAGTGTAGACTACGAAGTCTCCCAAATGTTTGGTACGTCCTACCAATTTGAGGAACAGGGTGGAAGTGGTGATGTCCATCTGGAATTGGTTCTTTGCAAAATTGCCGCTTCCGCGTTGTGGTATCAATGCCGGATAGAAATCTACATCATTAACGATACCGTTAAAATCATACTCTGCCGTTGCACGAACGTATCCTCCGATGCCGAGGGCGAATTTCCCTTTCTGGTCAGTGAGCAGGAAGCGGGGAGCATTGGGGTCGTGAAAGCGCATCTGTGAACGGTCGTTCATGATTCGGATGATTTCATCTCCTGCTTTGTTCTTCGAGACAAACATGATTGAGTTGGGTTCTTCATCTTCGATGATTACCTTTTTTTGTGCATGGGCACAGAGGGGGAAAATTCCTATCCCCAGTAGCATAGCTACCATTTTAAAGCTTGTTTTCATTATGAGTTAAGTTTTAGGTGAATGCCCAATCAACAACTAAAAAAAGAAATGGTTGAGAGGGGCAAAGGAAAAATTGCCAAACTAATCGGAAGAATTGCTATTTATAATGATTCTAAAAAAGCGGATCTTTGTACCGTACTAATTAGATAAAAGAAATACGACGATGGAAAAAGTAGATTTTACGAAAGGAATATTAGCGATACAACCGGATTTGCATCGCTTCGCATATAAATTGACGGCAGATCGCGAATCTGCCAATGATTTGGTTCAGGATTGTTTGTTGCAGGCATTGGATAATCAGGAGAAGTTTACGTATAGCAAAAATCTGAAAGGATGGATGTATACGCTTATGCGTAATATTTTCGTGAATAACTATCGTCGTACAGTTCGCGAAATGAACTTGATTGATGATAGTTACTCCATCAATCAACAACATCTGATAGAAGATGAGGATGCTGACAGATTCGAATTTACATACGATATGAAACAGTTGTATAGGGTGATACATTCCATACCGGAAGAGATGAAAGTGCCTTTTCAGATGTTTGTAGCTGGATTTAAATATAGAGAAATTGCCGAGAAATTAGGATTGCCGATGGGAACGGTGAAGAGCCGTTTGTTTTTCATCCGTAAACGGTTGAAAGAGGAATTGAAAGATTTCTCCTCCTGATGCGCCTTTTTAATTGAGTGATGTGTTTTAAGGTCAAAGTGATGAGCCTTCCTGTCAGAATACGACGCTGATGGGGAGGCTCTTTTTTATTGTTAATCCAGTATTTCCTGTACTCTGTGTTTAGCCTTTTGGACAGTTGCTTGTGCGGTATGGGCTGCTTCTATAGCTTTTTCTTTCACTGTAGTTGTCTGAAAAGGATTGTTCATAGAGAGTTTTCATTTTTTTTTAGTCATCCTTTCTTTTTAGTTTTATGATTCAGTGTTTTGATACTGTTGAGGTAGGCTTGTTCTACAGGTGAAAGCGTGCGCACTTCCCACTTGCGATATTCTGTTTCAGCTTTATCCATAGCTTGTTCATGACTTATCATACCGGCATCCATCAATAGAACTTCTCCCGTGGAGGACAGTATGGCATCCAGATGTTTGATGTAATCGTTCATGTACATTGGACGATGCTTGATAGCTTGTACTTCGGCAAAATCAAAATATCCGGAGACAAGGTTGTTCAGCACTTTGAGTTCTTCTGCGCTCAAGTAGTTCTTGGCTATCTTTGCATCGCGCAAGGTCGGATGGTCGCCTTTAAAGGAAGTTAGTCCCATCATGTGTTGGTCGGCATCGGCTCGTTCATAAATAACTTCTGCAGCTGTATGTCCGTGGGCTGCAAAGTGTAGCTTATTCTGAACAATCTTGAAGAATTCAATAGATTGTTTGGCGTGGGGATCGTAATCTACGGCAGTAGCATAGATATCAAGCACTTGTCTATACATCACCTTTTCAGACGATCGGATGTCACGGATGCGGTCGAGTAACTCTTTCCAATAATAGCCTCCTCCCATCTGCTTCAATCGTTCATCGTCTATGGTGAAGCCTTTGATGATATATTCTTTAAGGCGTGCCGTTGCCCATTGACGGAAGTGTGTGGCTTGAATTGAATTTATTCGGTAGCCTAAAGATATTATCATATCAAGATTGTAGTGAGGAATTTCTCTTTCAACCATGCGCGATCCTTCTTGTCGAACCTGTCGGATTTTCCGACAGGTTGATTCTTCAACAAGTTCACCATCTTCATAAATGTGCTTAATATGTTCTACCACATTTGTTCGAGATGTCTGGTAAAGGTCGGCCATTTGCTGTTGGGATAGCCATACGGTATCTTCGTCCATCTGCACTTCTATGTGTGTCTGCCCGTTTTCGCTTTGGTAGATGATGATATTGCTTTTATTTTCTTTTGCCATGATTTAGATATCGTTTCTTTAAATATAGTTTATAAGTTTAATCTTTGATACAAACATTAAGCTCTGTATTTGGCAAAGTTATGTCTTTTCGGTGAAATGTATGTCAATCATCAGATTTCTTTTGCTTTTTCATAGTTTTTCCTATACCTTTGCAGCGCAAAAGAATAAAAAGACATTTGATGCCGTGAATAGCGGTCGTGTATTCTAGAACACCACGTAAAAAACAGGAATTATGAAAGAAAAAGTATCTGTACCCTTTATGCTGCTGGGTATCCTTTTTAACGTTTGCCTTATTGCAGCCAATCTTCTTGAAACGAAAGTAATCCAGATCGGTAGTTTGACCGTAACAGCCGGATTATTGGTTTTTCCTATTTCTTATATTATAAATGACTGTATCGCCGAGGTTTGGGGATTCAAGAAAGCGCGCCTTATCATTTGGAGTGGTTTTGCTATGAACTTCTTTGTGGTCGCTCTTGGGTTGATAGCTGTTGCCATTCCTGCTGCTCCTTTTTGGGAAGGTGAAGAGCACTTTGATTTTGTGTTCGGTATGGCTCCACGTATTGTGGCTGCCAGTCTGATGGCCTTTTTGGTAGGCTCATTTCTCAATGCGTATGTGATGAGTAAAATGAAAGTAGCCAGTCAGGGACGTAACTTTTCAGCCCGTGCCATTTGGTCGACTGTGGTGGGTGAGACTGCCGATTCATTGATTTTCTTCCCGGTAGCTTTTGGAGGTGTCATTGCTTGGAAAGAACTGCTTATCATGATGGGGATTCAGATTGTATTGAAATCCTTGTATGAGGTGATGATCCTCCCGGTGACGATCCGTGTGGTGAAAGCAATCAAGAAAATAGACGGTAGTGATGTTTACGACACGGACATCTCTTATAATGTATTGAAAGTCAAAGATATTTAATATAGAATATGAATAGAAAAGCAGCATTGGTTGTGTTTAGTGGTGGGCAGGATTCTACCACTTGCCTGTTTTGGGCAAAACGCAATTTTAAGAAAGTATATGCCTTGAGTTTTCTGTATGGTCAGAAGCATCAGAAAGAAGTGGAACTTGCGCGGGAGATAGCCCGGAAAGCGGAAGTGGAATTTGATGTGATGGATGTTTCTTTCATCGGACAGTTAGGCCATAATTCATTGACCGATACCACCATGGTGATGGATCAGGAAAAGCCGGCAAATAGTGTTCCCAATACATTTGTTCCGGGACGCAACCTGTTCTTTTTGAGTATTGCGGCTGTGTATGCCCGTGAACGCGGTATTAATCATTTGGTAACGGGAGTTTCCCAAACGGATTTCAGCGGTTATCCCGATTGTAGGGATGCGTTTATCAAGTCTCTCAATGTGACTCTCAATCTGGCTATGGATGAACAGTTTGTAATTCATACTCCTTTGATGTGGATTGACAAAGCAGAGACATGGGCGTTGGCCGACGAATTGGGAGTAATGGAACTGATTCGCACCGAGACTTTGACATGTTATAATGGTGTTCAAGGAGATGGCTGCGGACATTGCCCGGCTTGTACGTTACGCCGGGAAGGATTGGAGAAGTATTTAAAAAGTAAGAATCAATAATATCTCTACATAGAGATTAAAATGCATTTTCTTGCTGTCATCTGTCACATTGTTGTTGTTAAACGGTTGATTATAAAATCAATAGTTTGTGACAGCAAGTGGTGATAGCAACAAAATTTGATATTTTGCCGTCACATCTATTGTCACCGGTAAGTTTCAATTAATAGAAGATAGTAGCTTCTGCCTGGAATGTATTGGCTTAGTCTAGTTTCAGCAGCTTGAAACTAAAGTTCCAACGGTAGGAAACTAGAGTTTCAACGGTGGGAAACTAAAGTTTCTGTTACTTGAAACTATTAGTTCCAAGGCGTGAAACACTTGGTTCCTCGGTGTGAAACACTTTGTTTCTCTACGGGAAACTCTTTGTTTCAGGTAATGAAACAAACTGTAACAAGTAAGCTGCGGATAAAGCAACTGTGGGTTAAGGGTTGATGGTGATAGGTGATAGATGCGGTGATAGGTTGTAAAACGAATCTTTCACCACTGAAACATCGATGAATAGAGCGTTTGAGACTGGCTGGTGATAGGTGAAAGAGGAAATGTGTTTTTTTATCTAGGATAGGGATTGTAGTTAACGAATACAATGACAGAATTAAAAGACCAACTTTCTTTATTAGGAAGAAAGACCGAGTATAAGCAAGATTATGCTCCTGAAGTATTGGAAGCTTTTGATAATAAGCATCCTGAAAATGACTATTGGGTACGTTTTAACTGCCCGGAGTTCACAAGTTTGTGTCCTATCACAGGGCAACCGGATTTTGCTGAAATACGTATCAGCTACATTCCTGATATAAAAATGGTAGAAAGCAAAAGTTTGAAATTGTATCTTTTCAGTTTCCGCAGTCATGGTGCCTTTCATGAAGATTGTGTGAACATCATAATGAAAGATCTTATCCGATTGATGAATCCCAAATACATAGAAGTAACGGGAATATTTACTCCTCGTGGTGGTATTTCCATTTATCCGTATGCCAATTATGGTCGTCCGGGAACAAAGTTCGAACAGATGGCAGAACATCGTTTGATGAATCGGGAATAATATAAATAAAAGAATTTACTAGCTAAAAAGATCGAATATGACTCATCATGTGCCTGCTGAATTGCAAAACTATGTTCGGCAAAGTATTATTCCTCAATACGCTAACTTTGATAAAGCGCATCAAATTGACCATGTAGAAAAGGTAATTGAGGAAAGTCTGAAATTAGCGACGTATTATGAAGTCGATTATTCGATGGTTTATGTCATTGCTGCTTATCATGACCTGGGGTTGTATGAAGGACGTGAATTTCATCATATAACCTCCGGCAAAGTATTGTTAGCCGACGAAACTTTGCGGCGTTGGTTTACGGATGAACAGCTGTTGCAGATGAAAGAGGCGATAGAAGATCATCGGGCTTCTAATAAACAGGCTCCCAGAACAATCTATGGAATGATTGTTGCCGAGGCTGACCGAATTATTGATCCCGAAGTTACTTTACGCCGTACCGTACAATATGGGCTGTCTCATTATCCGGAGATGGATAAAGAAGAGCAATATGCCCGTTTTCGGAAACATCTAACTGAAAAATATGCAGAAGGAGGGTATCTGACGTTATGGATACCCCAATCGGATAATGCCGGACGGTTGGCAGAACTTCGTCAACTAATTGCGGATGAAAAAAAACTTTGTAGAGTTTTTAATAAAATCTATGAAGAAGAGAATAATACAGTTTTGTGAAATATAGCTATTAGCTTGCGTTCGATTCATTTTTTATTTTTATCTTTGTCATATTAAGGATTGCAATACGATAGACAATGGAAGAATATATTACTCGATTTTCAACATATCTTTTTTGGGATGTCAATAAAGATGATTTGGATATGGAGAAGCATTCACAATATATAATAAAGAGAGTGCTTGAATATGGTATGTTGCAAGATTGGAATATTGTAAAACAATATTATGGACTTGGGAGGATCGTCGAAATAGCTAAAGGGTTTCGTGAATTGGAGCCTCGGGCTTTAGCTTATCTTTCTGCCATTTCACAAACTCCTAAAGAACAATTTAGATGTTACACTTATCAACGGTCGAATCCACAACACTGGAACTTTTAAAAAAGTTGCAACAGTTACCTGTACTTTGTAATACTCGTCTAGTCGGTGGTACTGCATTAGCTTTGCAATTAGGACATCGAAAGTCGGTCGATTTGGATTTTTTTGGTCAGATTAATGTAGATTCTCAAGATTTGAAGGAAGCTTTGCGAACACTTGGGACACTGACTATCTTAAATGATTCTAAGAATATACACATTTACGTATTGAATGAGGTTAAAATAGATATCGTGAACTATACTTATCCTTGGCTTGATGATGTCGTATATAAAGATGGGATACGTTTGGCAAGTCCTAGAGATATTGCGGCAATGAAAATTACTGCTATTGAAGGGAGAGGTACTAAAAAAGATTTTGTAGATATTTACTTTTTGTTGAAAAAGTATTCATTGAAAAATCTATTGGATTTCTATTCTCAGAAATATCCTGACTCATCTTCTTTTATGGCTATGAAAAGTTTAGCTTATTTTGAAGATGCGGAGGAGGAGCCAATGCCTTATATGTTTGTGGATGTATCTTGGGACGAAATTAAAAAGTCTATTTTGTCTCGTTTATAATAGTATATGAGATAAGTTACTATTCATGATGATACGGCCCTCCATTCAATATCGTCATTGCCCGATAAATCTGCTCCACGAATATTAACCGAATCATTTGATGAGAAAAAGTCATCTTCGACATTGAAATCTTTTCGTGTGCTGCCTGATACACCTTAATTCCGCAACACTATTATAAAATATTTTTTTTAAGTACCTGAGCAAC